>NZ_JBSPEZ010000017.1:0-69915 GCF_053848845.1 Amedibacillus sp. YH-ame6 | reverse complement strand
CTACATACATTATAGCATATATTACGACAAAGTACGAATATAAAATACAAAATGTTTGACAAAAAAATGGCTTATTTAGCCATGATAACTTACTTTGTTGATTTTCAAGTGTAAAACTTCCGGGTCTATAAACACTTTTTTTGACAATTTATAGAATCATATGATTTCTTTAGTTCATGATTAGTAAAGAAAGTTCTGATTGACATCTATAGGCATGTTTGGTATAGTATAGTGGCAATAAAATGGATAGCGGAATGTAAAGTCTTAGAAAAAGCGTTTCTTACGTAGATTCTACGGTATCGCGAGTACCCCTTTCGCTAGGGTGAAAGCATCATGGAAAGAAACACAGTTTAAGATGTTTGCATCGTTATTGTTTTGTAGCTGAAACAATAAGGAGGACATATAATGTCAAGAGTAAAAGGACCAGTTTGGAAGACATCCCGTCGTTTAGGATTCTCTATTCTAGAAACTGGAGAAGAGCTTCAAAAACGTGCTTATGCACCAGGTCAACATGGACCTACAAAACGTATCAAACTTACAAACTACGGATTACAGCTTCGTGAAAAACAGAAAATTCGTTTCATGTACGGATTGAATGAACGTCAGTTCTACAACACATTCACAAAAGCTAGTAAGATGAAAGGTGTTAAGGGTGACAACTTCTTATGCTTGTTGGAATCTCGTTTAGACAACCTTGTATATCGTATGGGATTTGCTCGTACTCGTCGTGCTGCTCGTCAGCTTGTTAACCACGGACACATTTTAGTAAATGGTAAAAAAGTGGATATCCCTAGCTACGTTGCAAAACCAGGAACAATTATCGAAGTAAAAGAAAAATCACAAAGCATGAAAGCAATCAATGAAGCTTTAGAAGCAACATTGAACACAGTGGCTTTCGTAGATGTAAACAAAGACGCTAAAAAAGGTACTTACCTTCGTCTTCCAGAACGCAGTGAGTTGAATGCAGAAATCAACGAATTGTTAGTAGTAGAATTCTACAACAGATAGTCGTAAAAAAAAGTCCAGTGCAAACTGGATTTTTTTATACTTCTTTTTTTGACAAGAACGAAACATTTTCTGCAATCAAGTCATAAGAACGATGTGTTAAGCCATCATTCCCTTCAAATGTATGAGATTGTAATCTACCTTTGATTGCGACTTGATCCCCTTCATTTGCAATTTGGGTCGTGGTTTCCGCAATCCCTTTCCACAAGGTAAAGGTTAAATCATCTTGTTCATACACTCCATCACTATTTGGGAATGGACGACCAACTCTAACCACCATAGTGGCAAACTTATTTCCTTGCGCAGATTCACGTAACTTTGGTAATTCAACGATTTGTCCAACAAATGCTACGATATTCATAGTATCGACTCCTTTCTTTGTTTTTTTATTCCACCGCTCACCTACCGCATAGGCATCCCTCCCTTATTGCTTATATTATCCGTAAAATATGCAATCTTCACAAACTCACTTATTTGTAAATTCATTGATAAAATATGATATAAAATATAAAAAAGAGGCTCAAGTGGCCTCTTTTTACACTTCCTATACAAATACGTACAAATTTACTCCTATTTTTCTGGCTTTAATTCTACCTTACAAACATCGACTCCACTAAGACATGCACATGCTTCAATAATATCTTCTTTGTTAATATCATACAACACATCCATAGCTTCAAAGAAATCCAAGCCTTCAAAGTAATTACGTACAAAGGTAATCGCAATATCATCAAAACTATTCAAACTTCGAATAGATTGTCCAAAATAACGTCGTTTTAAACGTTGAAGCACTTCATCACTAATACTTGCATTCGCAATCGCTCCTACACTTTGAGATACAATCTTTTCAAATGCTTCTTCATCTCTTGTTTCTCCATAGAACATCAACATTCCATGATCTTCTCCAAGATCCACTTCACATCCCACATAATCATTGATAATTCCTTGATCAATCCAATCCTGGTAGAGTGGATTTAATGTCGAAAAACAAGCGTCCAGCATCGTTTTCAAACACCACTCTCTTCGTGCACGATCTAGTGCCTCTTTTACACCTTCGAGTTTATATGCATACGCAATTTTAGGTATAGATACATCCATCGTGAAGCTATAATTTTTACGATGCACCTCTTTTGGTTCTTCATACTTCAAACGATGTACATTTGATATTTCAGGAAAATCTTTCTTCTTTTGATTTTCCTTAATAGCCGCTAGTACCTTTTCAGGATTTTGATTGGTTACTCCTACAAGTACCATTGTACTTGGATGATAGTTCATGCGATAACATTCTTCCAATTGTTCCAATGTAATAGAATTTACACTTTCATCATCTCCACCAATATCATATTTTAATGGGTGATTTTTATAAAGCGAAGAGAATGTTTCCATCAATAATCGATTATCTGGCATTTGTTTATACATATTCAATTCTTGTACAATAATACCCTTTTCTTTCTCAACCGATTCTTTCGTTATTTGCAAAGATTGTACAAAGTCTAATAAAAGTTCCAATGGTTTATAAATATCATTGCTTGTAGAAAAATAATATGCTGTTTCACTATAGGATGTGAATGCATTTACATTCGCTCCCATTTTTGAAAACAAATCCATGACATCTTCTTCACCCATTTCAAACATCTTATGTTCAAGAAAATGTGCAATCCCTGCAGGAAAATGATATTCTCTTCCTTGTTCATCTACTTGTTTCATATCCATGGCACCAAGTGGCGTTGCCATCATGAACAAGCTTTTCTCATAATCTTGTTTTTCCCATATAACCACATGCAAACCATTCTCTAGAGTTTCTTCTACATAACTCTCTTGATAACGATCATTCTTAATTTGTTTCATGATCATCACCTCCCTGTGTCAATACAAATGTCATCTTTAATTCGCACTTTTTCATCATAGTAATCACTTGTTCGCGTGTTACTTCTTGTACCTTTTGAATAATGTCTTCTGTTGTATCATGACGACTTAACACATCATTTTGAAACTGTAAAGCAATCAAAGAATTCATGTTATCTTTACTTGCTTTTAAGGAATTGATAATCATCTGTTTACTTACATCAAGTAATGCATCATCGAATTCACCATTTACAACTCGATCAAACTGTTTACGAATAAGCGCAATCGTTTTCTTGATGTATTTTTTCTCTACACCCGTAGTTACTCCTAAGGCACCATCATAAGAAATAAGATTTGAAAAGATAGAGTAACACAGGCTATTCTTTTCACGAACTTCTTGAAACAGGAATGATGTGGAATATTGGCCAAAGATTGCATTTGCTACACGTAATGCATAATAATGTTCATCCATCACGCTAGTATTACTAAACCATACCATCATGATACTTGTCTGAGAAATATTCTTATAAGCTTCTTTATATTCATCATGGATGGAATTTGATACTGTATAATACGTTTCAACGAATGCATTTCTATCCTTGCACGGTAAATATTTCTGCACCATTTCACGAATCCCTTGTTCTTCTACATCTCCACAAACAATCATATGAATACTATCTTGTTCTATCATTTCATGATAAGCATCTTCTATATTTTGTAGCGTTAATGCCATTACATTCTCTTTTTCACCTAGTGCAGACAAAGAAAGAGGCGTGCCTTTTCCTGCTTGTTTTAAGCCTTGTGATATTGCATATTGTGCAGGATCATCTTCATTTCGTTCTATCTTTGCCAACAACATACTCTTTGCTTCTTCAAACACTTCTTGTTTGATCAACGGTTGAAATAAAATCTCATGTAGAAAAGAAAAAATATCACTCATCAATGCATCCCCATCACTTGCGTACTTTGGATTCATTGTTTTCATACGTACTTCCATGACTTGAGATTTTCCATATCCCATCGTTTGTGCTGAAAGAGATGCCCCATATAAAGTATCCAAATGAGAACTCATTTTTTGTTTAGTATCATATTTTGCACAACGATCACACAACAACAATGCCAACAAAGATCTTGCAGGTGCTTTTTCTTTATCCAAAGTATTCATAAAACGAATGCTTATTCCAATGTCTTTAAATTTCTTTGTAGACAATATATGCAAATTAACTCCTTGATTTATTACCATAGTGTTACCTCCATAACATTAGTATGTTCCTATTTACAAATGCTAAAAACTGTTTTTATACATACTGTATTATTGTACCATATTTTATATGTAAAGACGAGAATGCAACTCTAATATACAAGCATCTCATTCGCAAAGTAACTTTTAACTAAAAAAATTAACAATCCTTTCATGTTGTGATACTTGTTAAACGTTACAATGATACCTTCTTACGTACGAATTCAATTAATATTATATGTAATCACAATATCTATCCTTCGTATAATAGTTTCGTAAAGTTATATAACCTTCATACACTATACGCAACAATCAAGTAATAAATTTAAAATATTCATTTATAAAAATAAGAGTTTCTTTAAAATACATAAAGTTTACTTTTTAATAGTTCATCTATTATGAAATGCAGTTTTGCTTTATCATACAATTGTATAATCGTACATATTTTTTGTCCAGCATCTTTGCTAGAGCTTCCACATACATAAAATTTTTCATTATCAGTGCCATAATCAATCACAATAAATCGATCATGTACTTTATCTGTGTATCTTATAGATAAAGATGGATATTGAATATAAAATTTCTTTACTTCGATCTTTGATAATTTAGGTTCACTTTTATTCCCAGTAAAGATCGTTATATCAACATTCTTTTGTTTGTGCGCTAATAAACTTAGTGTATTTATATTTATGTAGTCGTCTATTATATAAATGTTTTTATTAGCTTGTTTATATATCATAATATAAGCTTCTACTGCATCAAATACTTGCCCATTTAAAAATAGTTTCTCTTTAATTTTTTTGTCATCAATAAAGTTTTCCATAATTTTATCAATGTCCGTTTTAGTAGCCATAGTAGTTTCAATACCTGTAATTCTTTTATCTTGATCAATAATATGATTAGATAATTTTAGTATTTCTTCATTGCCAATAAATTGCTGATTTTCAACAATATAGTGCTTCATTTCTTTAAACGATCTCATAATATAAATACTTTGTTGTGTCGCTATTTCATTTTTCAGTATAGTTGCCACCATGTATACTCCCTGTTCAGTAAAAACATAGGGTGCATATTTAATGTTTTTACCTTGTTTGTTCAAGGTCACATTTTGTGACCTTGCACTCTCGTTTGCCTCACTCATAGTTAATTGAAACATGAAGTCATCAGGGAACTTATCAATATTCCTCTTTACTTGTTGTATTAGTTTTTTTACTTCTGTACCATACAATTTTGCCAAATCACTATCTAGCATCACTTGTTGCCCACGAATAACATGTACTAAATCTTTAAATTCTCTATCTTTGGCAATTATTTCATTCATACAATTACCTCCCTTCATTATATATATACGAAAAAAATATATTAAAACCCTAAATATTTTGAAATATTTTTTTTAATTTCACCATCTATAATAAATCGTTATAAGATAAATCACTTAACCACTTCACTATATTCGCCTTTACATCTAACAAACATTTCATACTCACAGAACAAAAATATATCACTTAATACAAAATGATGTTAAGAATTTTCAATCTCCATCATCTTGCTTTATTCCATTCGAATAAAATTTTAAATTATCACATATGCCATGTAGTAATTACATATGAAAAGAAGATAGTCTCTCAACCATCTCCTATTCATTAATTTCATAATATTTTTATTCACTCACATTAAATTTCAAAGAATAATTCACAACAATCTTTTAATTATCGCTTACCTGAATCGTAAATTTCTCCAGAGGCTTTAGGTCCAATAGATTTTCTTGCGAATAGGATTAGTGCGACAATTGTTAACAGATATGGTATTGCGTAAAAGAATTCTGATGGGAATCCGCTCAAGAATGGAATGGATCCAGAATAATTTGACAATACTTGTGAGAACCCAAAGAATATTCCTGCGCCTAAACATCCTAATGGTTTCCATTTACCAAAAATCAAACATGCCATAGCGATAAACCCGACACCATGAATAGAACCAACAGTGAATTGAATATCCATGGATAACACCATAATTGCCCCAGCTAAACCACCAAGAGCTCCAGAAGTTAATACTCCAATATAACGCATCTTTTCAACATGGATACCCATAGAAGCACTCGCCTGTGGAAATTCACCACAAGAGCGTAAATGTAACCCGAATTTCGTACGGAATACGACAAAGTACGTAATAGCCACTAAAGCAATTGCTAAATAAAACGTTGGATAAATATTTGTAAAGAATAGGTCACCTATAAAAGGAATATCCTTTAGCACAGGTATATCTATACGAGAGAATGTTTGTGTAAAGGTAGGTGTACGTTGTTGATCAAATATAATTTGACATAAGTACACAGTTAATCCAGTTGCCAACATATTGATTGCAGTACCACTAATAGTTTGATCTGCTTTCAATCGTATGGATGCAAATGCATGAATCCAAGACATGGCAATACCACTTACCATACCGACTAAAATAGATACCCATGGAGCTAAACTACCTAATGATTCTGCAGTGAATACACATGTCGTTGCACCAAAGAATGCACCCGTCAACATGATTCCTTCTAATGCAATGTTTACTACTCCACTTCTTTCAGAGAATAAACCACCTAAAGAACAAATAATAATTGGAGTTGCAACCCCAAGGGCTAATGGAAACATTTGATAAAGCAAACTCATTTGGAGTCACCTCCTTCATCTACTTTTGACTTCCGCTTATAAAGCTTATTCATTAACATCTTAATTCCATATTGCATTGCGACAAACAATACGATAGAAGCAGATATAATTTCTCCAATTTCCTTTGGAATACCTGCAACCTGCAAGATCGGTTGTACTACTTTTAATAAACCAAATAGTAATCCAGCCAATACAATTCCAACCGCATTACATGCTCCTGTAAGAGCAACCGCAATACCATCAAAACCATAATTTTCAAACGATGATAATACACGTCCCATATTGAATGTACCCAATGCTACTATCGCACCAGCTAAACCAGCAAGCGCACCAGCAATCATCATAGAGTACACGATGTTACGATCAACTTTCATACCAGCATAGCGAGCACCTTCTTTATTAAATCCAGTCGCACGCAAGCTATATCCAAAGCTTGTTTTTTCTATAATGAACCAATACAATAAAACCGCAATAATAACGAATATAATTCCCCAGTTCAATCTGGAATTCTTCGTAAGACTTTCCAACAATTCAGAACTTAAAGAAGCTGATTCCGGAATGATCGGTGTCTTTGATACCGTTGCATTTGGCATTTTTTGAATCATCCAGTTCGCAAAATACATACCTGTATAATTCATCATAATACAAATTACAACTTCATGAACATTGAATTTACTTTTCAAAATACCTGGTACAAATCCCCAGATAGCTCCCGCTACTGCACCTGCTAATACCGCAACAATTGCATGAAGTACTGGAGGAAGAGGTACTAAGAATGCCACAACAATGGAAGCCATTGCGCCAACCATAACCTGTCCCTCTGCACCAATATTAAACAAACCTGTACGATAAGCAAAACCCACGGAAAGTCCAGTTAATATGATTGGCATACTAGTTACTAAAAACTCGCCAAGATATCGTGGATTAAATCCTGTTCCATATTCTGGACTGATACCTGTTATACCTTTTAATAATGCTTTGAATAGGTCCATAGGATTTTGTCCGGAAACAAGCATTATGATAATCCCTAACAATAACCCTAGTCCAATTGCAATCAGAGATATTTTTAATGTATCACGATTCTTTTTCATGTACTAAGCACTCTCCTTTCGCTTTGAACCACTCATCATCAATCCAAGTTCTTTTTCATTGGTAGATTTCGCGTCCATTTCACCACACATACTACCTTCATAAATAACAGCGATGCGATCAGATAAATCCAACACTTCATCTAATTCTAATGAAACAAGTAAGATTGCACGACCATTGTCACGTTCACTTACGATTCTTTTATGAATATACTCAATCGCCCCTACATCTAGTCCACGTGTTGGTTGTACAACAATCAACAATTCTGGACTACGATGAATCTCACGAGCAATGATTGCCTTTTGTTGATTCCCTCCTGACATACTTCGTGTAGGTGTATTCTTTCCTTCTCCACTACGAACATCAAATTCTTGAATAAGTTCTTCGGCATATGCATCGATTGGTTTTACTTGCATAATACCGTTCTTACAAAATGGTGCTTCATTATATGCATGAACGATAAAATTTTCTTTCAACATAAAATCCAAAATCAATCCATGTTTATGACGATCTTCAGGAACATGTCCCATTCCTTCTTTACAGCGTTGTTTCACGCTCATATTTGTAATGTCTTTACCATCTAATAAAATCTGTCCACTAGAAGTTTTGATAAGCCCTGATAATGCATAAACAAGTTCTGTTTGCCCGTTTCCATCAATTCCAGCAAGTCCAACGATTTCACCTTTTCGCACTTGGAGTGAGAAGTCATTTACAACAGGCAATCCCGAACCATTTTTAACGGTAAGATTTTTAATATCTAGTACCACATCGCCTGGCTGTGCTGGAGCCTTGTCAATATTGAAATTAACACTTCTACCAACCATCATATCTGCCATTTCTTGTTCAGATGTATCCTTTACGTTTACAGTTCCTATGTATTTTCCACGACGTAATACGCTACACTCGTCTGCTACTTGTTTGATTTCCTTTAATTTATGTGTGATAAGCAAAATGCTTTTTCCTTCTTTGATCATCAATTGCATAATTTTGATAAGCTCTTCGATTTCTTGTGGTGTAAGCACCGCTGTAGGTTCATCAAAAATCAGAATATCCGCATTTCGATATAACATTTTTAAAATTTCTACACGTTGTTGCATACCTACTGATATATCTGATATCTTTGCATTTGGATCTACTTTAAGACCGTATTGATCACTTAGCTTCAAAATATCTTTGGTTGCTTTTTTAATATCCACCATTCCGTATTTTGTAGGTTCCATCCCCAATATGATATTTTCAGTTACTGTAAAACACTCCACCAATTTAAAATGTTGATGAACCATCCCAATACCTAAATCCGTTGCTACGTTAGGATCTTGTATCTTTACTTCTTTATCATTTACTTTGATGATTCCAGATGTTGGCTGATAAAGCCCAAACAGAATCGACATGAGTGTTGATTTTCCTGCACCATTTTCACCAAGCAGTGCATGGATAGTACCTTTTTTCAAGCGTACCGTCACATTATCGTTTGCTCGAATACCAGGGAATTCTTTCGTAATGTTTAGCATTTCGACAGCATATTCCATAATGTACCTCCTTATATATTTTTCTGTTTTAATTATATCACAAATTCAGTTGTTTTGAGATGTTAAAAAATACAATTAAAGCAAAAGAAAAGATAGCTAATTCGCTCAGCTATCTAATCTAATTTTACGAATTATTTAGTTGACCCAGTTGGGATTGAAGGTGTTTTAGAAACTTC
Organism: Amedibacillus sp. YH-ame6; assembly: GCF_053848845.1. Lineage (NCBI taxonomy): Bacteria > Bacillati > Bacillota > Erysipelotrichia > Erysipelotrichales > Erysipelotrichaceae > Amedibacillus > Amedibacillus sp. YH-ame6. Next base: position 60,371 of record NZ_JBSPEZ010000017.1, on the reverse strand, counting down.
AATTTTGCCATCTTTCATTTCTTTGATAGCTGTTTCTAATTGAGTCAAGATTTCTTTTGATAAGTTAGGATTTTCTGCAGGAATTCCTACGCCATCATTCTTGATATCAAATGTTACAGTACTTCCACCTTTATAAGTTTTATCAACAACAGACTGAGCTGCATTGTATGTAGCTGTATCTACTTTTTTAAGTGCTGAAGTTAAGATAACTGATTTTTTATCTTTACCATAAACACCATCTGTATATTGGTCACGGTCTACACCGATAACCCAAACTTTTTCACCTTTTTCAGCACGAGCGATACCAGCTTTAATAACTCCACCACCAGTACCACCAGCAGCATGATAAATAACGCTTACGCCAGCAGCATATTGTTTTTCAGCTAATGTTTGTCCTGTATCTGGTTTGTCGAATGCTCCAGCATAGTCGATTGTAACTTTCATGTTAGGATCAACTGCTTTTGCTCCTTGTTCAAATCCAGCTTGGAATGCTTGAATCAATTCACTTTCCATACCACCAATGAATCCAACATTGTCAGATCCTTGAGATTTTGCTTGTAATGCAGCTGCCATACCTGCTAAGTAAGAACCTTGTTCAGCAGCAAATACACCACTTTCAACATTATCTTTTGCTACAACTGTATCGATAACAAAGAATTTTGTATCTGGATAATTGTCAGCAACTTTTGTCATTGCATTATCAAATAAATAACCTGCCGCAACAACTAAATCGAACTTATCTTCTGCCAATTGGCTCAAGTTTGGTTCATAATCAGATTCACTCTTAGATTGTAAGTATTTAATACAACTTTCATCTAAATTATTATCTTTTGCATATTTTTTGATACCTTCCCAAGACCCCTGATTGAATGATTTGTCATCAACACCACCTGTATCTGTTACGAAACCGATACGAATAGAACATGTTGAATCATCTTTCTTGCTGTCACCACTACTACCGCAACCCGCAAGTGTAGTTGTTGCTAGTGCAGCAACTAAAGCAAATTTACTGAATTTGTTCATAATTTCCTCCATCTTGACCTTTCCTAATGGTCCTATAGAAATTTTACATTTTTTATACGTATTTGTCAATAATTAAAGCCCTTACATCAAGAAAAGGTCATAGTTATATCACAACATTTGTAGTATTACCAAGCATTTTGCAAATATTCACAAAACGAGCTATATATTCTTCACTCACATTTACATTCCCCAATACTTCAAGACCTTCTGTTCTTACACCATATTTGCGATAACGTATAAGTTTATAACGTACATTATCATGAATAAGTGAACTTACATAGCGTACCGTCTTTTCATTTTGTTCATCTTGATTGGGCAAAATTACAGTTCTTACCTCTTCCAGTTTTCCTTTTTCTAACAAGAACGATAAGTTTTTTAATACTGTTTGATTATCACAGCCACACAACATTTTATGAAAGACAGAATCAGATGCTTTCACATCGAGCATAACTCCATCACATACGTCTAATAGTTCTGGATAGGACTCGAAATCATGGTATCCATTACTATCAATCAAACAAGTTAAACCCATAGCTTTTACTTTTGTGAACAATTCCAACAAGAATGGAGCATGATTCATACACTCTCCCCCACTTACTGTAATCCCTCTTAAAAAAGCTTTCTTTTTTTGAATGATTTCTACAATTTCATCAACACTCATGTTCTTTATTTTAGGCGAAGCCAAATGTGTACATGTTTGAATACACTGATCACAATTCACACAAATTGATGCATCCCAAACTACCTTTTGTTCTTCCATTTTTAGCGCATGTACAGGACAAGTTGTAATGCAATCACCACAATGTTGACACATATGTATCGTTTCAGGATTGTGGCAATATAAACAAGAAAATGGACAACTTTGAAAAAAGATGGCACAGCGATTTCCTGGACCATCTACATTTGAAAACGGAATGATTTTATTTACGGGAGCTCTCATCATATATTCTGCGATCCAATGCATTCGCAGTATTTCTAGCACCTTGTCCAAATACAGTAACATTATTTAAACTAGCTTCCTTGTGATCTAGTTTTTCGATTTCGCTCTTTTTCACTAAGTATCCCGTAACACGAACAACATCATTGTCTGCATTATACCCTGTAAAGTATCGCATACCTTGTTCAAAAGCACCCTTGATAATATCAAGTAATGCATCTTGCGTATTGTTCCATGTATCATCGAATTTGAAGATATCCCCGATACCAGATACAAAGTATTTATGAAAATTACATTCCACTTCAATATGATCGCTTAAATCAGGCTCGATACCAATTGGAATACGTGCTCCTGGTGAATTTTCGCGTCCATCAGAATCAATTCCTACTTGTGCATGTAATACGTATTGATTATTGCAACCTTCACAATACATACCATGGTGATTTTTCACCAATGATTCTACTACATTCATCACTTCAATACCGAATGCAGTTGCCTCTTCACTCTTTCCATATCCAAGATTAGGATCTTTTATTCCAAGCAAGTAATTACAACATTCCGCTAACCCAACAACACCAAACATTCCTGTAAAGTTTTCTTGTTTTACAAACCCTTCTTTTGCAAGGAAGTTTGATTTGAAGAAATTGCTTTCTTCTACGATATAACGTATACGAGCATCCATATTTCTCAACATAAGATTTACATAATATGGTAAAACGTTGTTTAAGAAATCTTCTTTCCCTTTCGATTTTGTCGCTACATTGAACAAACGGATACGAGGTAATGTGTAACCTCCACCTCCAACTTTCAACGCATTATAACAACTTGCAATTCCATATTCACCAATGCCATCTCCACGATACATTACATCATTGGCAAAGCTTGGTTTTGATGTTGCTAGCATACAATCCACACATGCTTTCGCAAAATCATCAGTTGTACGATTTGGATCATAAAGTAATGTAATATTAGGGATTGCCAATTGCATCTCCTTCGTTAGTTCTAAAATAATTCTAGAAACACGATTATCTACAGGCCCAATATTCGCATGAACAAAAGAATCTGTTAATGTTTTATCGATATGTAACAAGAACAAACGCAAAGCCTTCTTTGTTGTTTCTTCATCTACATCGAATGGTTCTAATAGTTCAGAAAAATTACCCAACCATACAGGGAAAGACGTAATACTAGGAACATGCTTATACATAATCAATAGATTATTGCATGCTTCCCATATGTCAGTTGCAGGTTGTAGTCCTAAGAATGAACATCCTTTTTCCATCAATATACGATAATCAGGCAAAATATAACGTGGTCGATAAGGAGCTCTTCCTTCATTCAAATCGCAAAGAACTTCTTCGTCTAATGCCTTTATGAAATCCGGTTCTAAATATAATGAATCATCATCACTTTCTGCCAAGCGAGCCAATGCCAGCACTTCTTGCTGGTAGGTTAGTGTAGGATCGCTAATAATGTCTTTTACTCTACTCATAATACTCCTCCTCATTCTTTATATAAACTTCTCTAGGTTTACTTCCTCTAGCTGGACCTATGATTCCATTTTCTTCCATGGTATCAATCAGTCTTGCAGCACGTGCATACCCAATACTAAACTTACGTTGAATAAGGGATGTACTTGCTTTTCTAGTAGAAATGATAAACTCTTTTACTTCATCATACAATGGGTCTCCAGCTTGCTCACTACTACTTGCAATTCCAACGCCTCCATCCAACATTTCTAGTCGTAAGAAAGCATCTTCATATTTTGGTTTTGCTTGTTTGGATACATAATCACAAATATCTTGTACTTCCCCATCACTCACGAATACACCTTGTACACGAGTCGCATGAGTTTCACCAATTGGTGTATATAACATATCTCCATACCCTAGTAGTTTTTCCGCACCCATTTGATCCAATATCGTTCTTGAATCCACCGCACTACTTACCGCAAATGCAATACGTGATGGAATGTTTGCTTTGATTACTCCAGTAATGACATCAACACTTGGTCGTTGTGTAGCAACAATCAAGTGAATTCCAGCAGCACGTGCTAACTGTGTAATCCTTTGAATACTTGCTTCGACTTCTTTCGCCGCTACTAACATCAAATCTGCTAACTCATCAATAATTACAACAATCCAAGGAAGTTTCTGTAACCCATCCTCTGGATGATTTTCAATATATGTATTATATCCTGCTATATTACGTACACCTGCCATAGAGAATAATTCATAACGATTATCCATCATAGTAACAATTACTTTCAATGCACGATTGGCTTCTTCTCCATCCGTAATAACTGGACCAATCAAATGTGGAATTTCTTTAAAAGGTGTAAACTCCACCTTTTTAGGATCCACTAACAACATTTTTACTTCATCTGGTTTTGCACGCATTAAGATACTTGTAATAATAGAGTTCACACATACAGACTTTCCACTACCAGTTGCTCCCGCAATCAATAAGTGAGGCATCTTGTTCAATTCTCCATATACGCTATTTCCCATCAGGTCTTTTCCTAATGCAAACAACAACTTACTATCATCATACTTCTCAGGAATACTTTTCATCAATTCCTTCATAGTTACATTGGTTTTTTCTACGTTTGGAATTTCAATTCCAACCGCTGACTTTCCAGGAATAGGTGCTTCGATACGAATATCTTTTGCGGCCAAAGCCATCTTAATATCATATTGAAGATTACTAATTTTATTTACACGCACACCTAAATCTGGTTTCACTTCAAACTTTGTAACTGCAGGTCCAATATGTGTCGCAATCAACGATGCTTTTACACCAAATTGATCCAAAATTTCAATCAAACGTCTTCCACAATCATTTGCCGCATTGATGTTACTTACAGAACGATTCTTCTTGCCTATATCATTCAATAAGGTTTGACGTGGTAAACGATACTTCGAATAATCTTCTATGTAAGAAGACACAAAGGTATCTTTACGACCAATTGTTTCTTCTATGATACGTGTATTTTCATCAGCTTTTATAGATTGTGAATTACTTGTTGGTGGTGTTTTAAATCCAATTTCCAAATCATCATCAACAATTACATCTTCATCTTTTTTAAGTTTGTCTATGTTTTCATATTGTGTTGTTCTAGCATCACTTGTAATATCAAAATCATCATCGATATCCAAGAAAGACACTTGCCCAGGTTTCACTCGTTGATCTAAATCAATACGTTGAAACATCGTTTCTTGTTCTTGTTTTAATTTTTCTTCTTCAGCAGCATTTCGTTGTGCTTGTTTTACTTCTTTTTTCTCCGCGCGTATAACGCTTCGCTTTGCGCTATTTTCCTTCATCAAAGCAAGCGGACGTTTCAAAGAGGCAAACCCTTTCTTAACATACTCGAATGCTTTTCCATTCAACATCAAAATAGCACCTAACAAAACCAAAACACCAACAATAATCCATGTCCCCATATAATCAAATAAGAACGTACAAATGGATACTAAGAAGGCTCCTATGAACCCTCCCCTCGCGGCCACTTCACTCTTGAAAATCAAAACTGAATCACTTAAATACTTCGAAAAGATATCCATTCCTTTTAAGGTTTGATCCTTTGGAATTGACATTGCAATTAACCAACCTAACATAATCACTATAATACCGATGATATATTTAATTGGTATATCACGAATTGATTTCTTCATCATCAACAATATACAAAATACAATTACAACACCATAAATGACACCATATAAATTTCCAAAAATATATTGAATGAAACTTGTCGTTAGTTCTCCAATAAATCCTATTTTCAAACCGCCTATGATACATAGAGCAATCAAGACGAGAGAGTATATATATACCAACACTTCATTTTCTAATGCTTGTTTTTGTTTTTGCGATTTCCTCTTCTTTGCTTTCGCCATGACTTCCTCCACTCCTCAATACAGTATTACAGATTTATTTCTAAAATCACAGGAAGAACCATAGGGCGTTTCCCTGTCTCTTTCACTAAATACTTCGTAATCTTATCTCTTGCTTCTGCACGCACCGTTAAATTATCATAACGATGTTCTTTCACAGCATTCGCAATGCAAGTTTCCATGATATTTCCAACTTCTTTAATAATATAGTCCGCATCTTTCAAATAGATTAGACCTCTAGTTTGAACGTCTGGTCCATTGATAATTTCTTTGTTTTTGAAATTTACCCCAACACCAATCACCATAACACCATCTGTTGATAAAACCTCACGGTCCTTTAACACAACACCTGTAACATCCCAATTTTCTTTTCCATCAATCAAAGTATCTTCTAGTTCTAATCGTTCTGCAACAGACTTTAAAATACGATCTTTAAACAAGGCAACCTGTCCATTATCTAATATCAAGATTCGATCTGCAGACAATCCCATCTTCATTGCCAAATTCGCATTGGTAAATAAATGACGGTATTCTCCTTTGATAGGAATGTAATATCTTGGTCTAAACAAATATAACATCATTTTAAGATCTTCACTGCTTGGGTGCATAGATAATACTGTTTTAGAATCTAATGTAAAAATCTTGCCACCTTCACGGTAAATATCATTTTCCATATTGTTCGCTTCTAATTCGGTACCTGAAACAATCGGTGAAGCAACAATAATGGCATCACTTGTACGGAAAGATACATATTTATCTTCATGATTTGCTATATTAGACATCGTACGGAACAAATTCTTTCCATCCCCACTAATCAATACCACAACATCTTCCATATCATCTTTAAATGTCTTCTCAGTAAGTTCCATTTCTCTAGGAACGTTATAGTACTTCACCAATTCTAATTGTCTTAACAATTCACGCATTCCCTTATCATGGAAAAATATTTTACGATTGTATTTCTTTGCTAATTCAATAATTTCAATGATACGGAACAAACTTTGTGCATAACAAGAAATTAGAATTCTTGTTGGACTGCTTTCAAAGATTGGTTCTACTAAATTGGTAATGCGATGATTAGGAGCTGTATGTCCACTTCTATCTGCTGATTGAGATTCACTCAATAAACATAGAACTCCTTTTTTACCGATTTCACTCAATTCATTAATATCACATAAGTATTCATCTTGTAACATATCGTAATCAATAATAAATTCACCTGTATATACGATATATCCTTGATCTGTTGCAAGTGCTAATCCAAAGTTATCTGGAAAAGCATGTGTCATAGGGAAAGTTCTAACTTTTACTCCATTGATTACTTGCTTGCTCGTTCTTTTCATACGATGAATTTTCGCATTCTTGATGCCTTCTTTTTTCAACATATCATGAACGATATTCGCTGTTAAATTTCCTGTGTAAATTGGTACATTTACCTGTTTTAAAAGGTAAGGTAACGCTGCCACAACATCGTCATGAGCATGCGTAATAAAGATACCGGCAATGCGGTCCTTGTTTTCTACTAGATATGAGAAATCTGGAATAATAAATTCCACTCCCAATTGCCCAGTATCGGGATATTTTAATCCCGCTTCAATAATAAATATGGCTTCATTGATTTCTACGATATACATATTTTTACCGTTTTCGTCTAATCCGCCAAGCGCAAAAATGCGTACTTGATCCATAATTATACCTCCATTAACTTTATTGTTATTATGTTATGTATCGGAAAGCTTGTAACTTGTTCTCAATTCACATGATAAACTATTGATATTATACCATTACTAAGCATAAAATAACACGATAATGCGTTATTTTTTTTATTTTTGTCCAAAATAAAGAAAGTGATTTCTCACTTTCTTTAGCACTCTTCTCCATCCATTGAAAATGTTTTACAAGCAATAATTTTTACATTTACAATATCACCCTGCTTTGCATTTTTCGCTTTGAAATTTACTAATTTGTTTGTTTCAGTATATCCACAAAGAATATTTTCATTTTTCTTACTTACACCATCTACTAAGACTTTTACAATTCTTCCTAAATATGCTTCATTCTTCACTTTCGCATAAGCGTTCCAACGCTCATTCAAAATCGCTAAACGCTCTTGCTTCTCCGCAAGTTCTACATTATCTGCCATAGCTGCAGCAGGTGTTCCCTCTCTTGGAGAGTATATAAAGGTAAACGCATTATCAAATTGGCATTCATCCACTAATGATAACGTGTTTTCAAACTGTTCTCTTGTTTCATTTGGAAACCCTACAATGATATCCGTAGAAAATGCGCAATCTGGCATTTTCTCTTTGATTTTATGGAAGAGTGTTAAATATTGTTCACGTGTATATCTTCGTCCCATGATTTTCAAGATATCGCTATCTCCACTTTGTACAGGCAAATGAATAAAAGGCATGATGTTATCGTATTTTGCAATTACATCAATCATTTCATCTGTAAAGTCCCATGGATGAGAAGTCACAAAACGAACACGTTCTATTCCAATCTTCGCACTTTCTTCTAATAGTTTCGCAAATCCACCTTCTATATGAGCATCTTTCCCATAAGAATTTACGTTTTGTCCTAATAAACTAACTTCTTTAAATCCTTCTTCTTTTAAAACTCTTAATTCTTCTAGGATATCTTCCATGGCACGTGAGCGCTCTTTCCCTCTTGTATAAGGTACGATACAATAAGTACAAAACTTATCACAACCATACATGATATTCACCCATGCTTTATGTTTACCAAAACGCTTCACCGGAAGATTTTCAATAACATCTCCCTCTTTAGATAGTACTTCTACACTGCGTTTTCCACTCATCATTACATTGTGTAAAAGTTCTGGCAAACGATGAATATTATGTGTTCCAAAGATAAGATTTACATGGCGATACTTTTCTAATATAGTATCTATGACTTCTTCTTCCTGTGCCATGCACCCACAAATCCCAAAAATCAAGTCTGGTTTATTTTTCTTTAAGCGTTTCAAAGAACCTAATTCCCCTAATACTTTATCTTCTGCATTTTTACGAATCGCACATGTATTCATCAAAATAAAATCTGCTTCTTCAGGAGATTCACAAGCAGTAAACATCATATCTTCTAAGATACCTGCCAATGTTTCACTGTCACGTTCATTGGCTTGACATCCATAAGTACGTAAATAGTACTTCTTCCCTAAACCAATCTGTTTCATTTCAACTGGTAATTGAAAAAGTGACTTTTCAATAACGGCTTCTTTTGTCGTTCTTTTTTGTGCTTCTTTCAAATTGGGTAGTGCCCAACCTGGCTGTTTTTTTACCATATTCATACTCCTTCACATCTATAGAACATCCAAACGGATGATTTTTTACTTAAAAAAACCAAGCATTGCTTGGTTTACTGAGAGATTGCTTCAACTGGACATGCAGAAAGGCATGATCCACAGTCGATACAAGTTCCTTCATCACAAACTGATTTGGAATCTGCGTCCATAGATAAAGCTCCTACTGGACAAACTCCAACACAAGCACCGCATCCGATACAAGTATCTGCATTAACATTAACTGGCATTCTAAATTCCTCCTTTTTTACAACCACATCTATTATAACATAACGAAACACATCTGCAAGTAGTTAACACGCAAAACTTGACCACTTTTTCACAATTTTTTAAATTACGTTTATTCTATGCCCGCAAAAAGATTGTTCGTCGTAGTCTCATAACCCACAGAAGATTCATATAGACCAAACAAACGACAATCACCAACCCCAAAATCTTCAACTGCTAATGTATACTGATGTTGAGATTCATGTTTTCCATAAGCGGAAGTCGCTACTTCAAATGGTGAACGCCCTTGTAGTGCATCCATCTTTTGATGTACATCAAGCATAATTTGGTTTTTACCATACAAATGGAAATACGTCTTCTTTGGTGCATGCGTTCCATAAGCTTTATAAGAAGTTTCGTCATAACTAGCATCCTTCGCCAAATGGATAGAATCTTTTAATAAGTCCGTATTTAACATATGTACACCATGACCATATTCTCCATTTTCATCATGTCCAATTACAATAGCAGGTTGAAATCTTCGAATATTGGCCACTTGAAATTGTTGTAAAGCTTTTGTATCATATACAGATTTCGCATGTGCTAAATCACGAGATGCAATATCTGGAAACTCCCCAACAATTGGATAGGCACGTAATCCCATCTCCCACATACCATCCAACATTTCATGTTGCCGAACATCTACATCCGTTGTATTTGCAGCACTATTGGAGTTTGTAAGAAAGGCAAGCTGAATCTTCTTCCCTTTTGCGGCATACTCACTAATCAGTGCACCTAGATATAAGGTATCATCATCCGCATGCGTTGGAAATGCTAAAATATCACTCTTCTTATAAGGTTTACTCCAATCTTGCACATCATTCGGAAGTTCCCCTTTTGAATAGACAACGATTTCTTTCATATCATTTCCATCCAACTTAGAAAGTTCAATCTCTTTCGTATTTTTATCTACTTTGATTAACTCATGAAGAAAGCCATCACTTCCTTGTTTGGTAGTTTTCTTATTGGCTTTCATTGCGTAACTATTCACGTTACTCCCCCATGTAATATAGAGGTAACCAATTTCTTGTTCACTTTGAATACGTAATGTATCATTCCCTTTAAAGGTGTACCCAGTAGAACGATTATTATCTACACATGCATTATTAAGTGTAGCATTACCTATTGATAAAGAAGGAGAGATACGTGAAGCAACACTACCCTCTTCACTTTTTGCCTCTTCCTTTGAAATATGTTCCATATCAAATACCTGATAACCATATCCTGTACTAGCAACATACATCCGATAATCCATTGGGAACTCTTTCTTATCCCCATTATCTGCTGTAATATAGTACGTTAAATGTACGTCATAAGAGTAAATGTAATCATAATATTGAATTGGATTACCAATACGTATCTCACCAAATGTATCCGCTACGCTAACTTCTCCCCATGTGTTCGAATAAGAAGTTATCAAACGTGCTAAATTTGAATTGGGCATCACATGTTGTAACACCGTTCCAGAGCCAATTCCACGCAATGTTGTATAGCGTGCATATTCCTTAGAGAACTGTGTTAACATAGTTTTTATATTGGAACCTATCGTATCTGGAATACTTGGATAAAAAGATATATCAAAACCAGTACTATCCACAATTTTTGTACAAGGCTTTCCTTGATAGGTTGCGCTCATATTCTCAATAGCAGAAAAGCTATCATATGCATACGTATAAGTCTTTATTTCATTATATCCAATCGAAGCAAATTGCGTACTAGTGCTTGTTTCTTTTCCTTTTTTCGAAACATCCTCACCATTTACAGATAAAGTTGTATTCGCAAAGTAGTGAATACGATAAGGAAACGTTGGATAATGTTCAATGCTTTTCACACGCAGCTTTTGAATACCAAACCATGCTTTATCTTTTAATTTTTCAATAACTACAGTAGATAATTTTTGATTGTTATTTACAACTGTGTATTCGATTTTATCCTTATCTTCAAAACTTTGATAAGCAAATAGCTTATCTTTTTTTAGCACCTTTGGTAATGCATTTTTCAAATCTTTTCGTTGACTCTTCTCACTCTTATCCAAGATAAAATTTAATTCTTTCGTTTTGTATTCTTCCACTATGGAATCTACCAAATATTTGGGATGATTATGTTCATACGTATATAAATACACACCCAACACCACGGTTAGTAGAATACCAATAGAAGCTAGCGTTGCGATTACATAAAACAACCCTCTCTTAAATGTCATTGGTTGTTTTATACGTTTTTTTCTCTTCATGACTGCTACCTCCTATTTGTAATAAAACGCTGTTGGAACTGGTCGTTCCCCAACTGCAGAGGATAGCGAGTTGATACGTTCTTCTTTTTGGTATAACACAGAGGAAGACCCTCCATCTAAGTTTCCTGCATTGATTGCTTCATACTTTTTCATCAATACAGCAAGATCATTATATGTTGCGCCTAAACTATGTGGTTGACGTCCATCAATCACAAGAAGTAAAATAGCTCCATCTTTTCTTTGTCCAATCGCGGTACGAGGATTAAAACCTCCCCCTGAACCAGCTTGTGGTACAACTTCTCCATTTTTCACAAGAACTGGCCCAAAACTAACGGCATCACGAATCCCCTTATTGATTGCTTCTTCAGGAGTACATTCTCCAACAAACAATTGATTGCTATCGTCTAATCCGATTAACACAGGATGCTGACTGGAATATCCGGTGATTACCTTATGATCCTTAATCACTGTACCTAAAGGTGTACTTCCATCTCCACTCCCATTGATATCCAAGAATGCTCCCCCATTCACACCTATTAATGCTTCATTTTCTTTCATAACTTCAAGAACTGTCTTCCCACTTCCGCCCGTATTTGGATTTGAAGCAAATAAATGCAAACGAGATGGATCTTTTAAAATTACCATTTTGCCACTAAAAGTACTTCCTTGTACATCTTCAATCACAACATCTTTTTGTGATGAAGACGCAGATCCATCGATTTTAATATTCTCTTTATTTACTTTCGCTATATACTCCTTTACTTCTTTATCATTTCCTTCTGTAATTTGTTTAATTTCTTTTTCACTGAAATATATCTTCGGGATAAATTTCAATGCACTTGTTTCCATAAGTGTACTGACCATCGTATTCGACATCTGTGTAGAAGGCCCTCTCAACAACATTGTCACTAGTACTACCAACACAATGCATAATGTTAGTACAACAGATAAAATAGACACCAATACTCTAGAAAGAATACGAGCGATTGTACTTTTTTCTTTTTTTGTCTCCTGTGATTGAAAAACCCAATTTCTTTGAATCTTATAGCTAATAAAGAATAAAAATGTATCTACAAGAATTTTCACCAGCACGGTAAGTTTAGGTAATGGCGCAGACATCACCATAATCAATAAGGATGATACAATGATTTGCGCGATACATAACATATAATAACGAACAATAGAAGAAGCTGTATTAGCACCAGATTTAAATACCATCGTCTTATTCGTATAAAAATTAACTAAAGATGAGATTGCACGTGAAATCAATACCGCGAAGAATATGATTAGATTTTTCTCAGAAAAAGGTAAGATAGCAATCAAAAGAGTAAACAAAGAAATATCGATTATAAATGATAAAGCAGAAGAAAAAACAAATTTAAATATCTGCCGGTATATTTTAATAGAATCTCGAATAGGATGAAAATGTGATTTTGAATTTTGATCCATATAAATCGTTTCAATAGTAACTTCTTCAATTTTAATCTTTAATTTTTTTGTATTTAATAACATATTTGTTTCGTATTCAAAGCGTTCTCCTTGAACACTCATTAGCAATTTCATATGTTGAAATGAAATTCCACGAAGTCCCGTTTGTGTATCGCTAATTTTGATACCACAAAAAAAGCCAAAAATTCCATTGGTAATTTTATTTCCTATTTTGCTTTTTGGTGGAACATTCTTAGAATTGAAATCACGTACACCCAATATCAAACTATCTGGATGTTCGATCAGTTTTTGCGCACAATGAACAACATCATGAATAGCATGTTGACCATCATCGTCAAGTGTAATTATACCAACATGGTCCAATGGTTTTGTCCCAAAATAAGACATTGCACTTTTTAATGCTCTCCCCTTTCCTTTATTTACAACGTGTCTTAAAACAACACATTTAGGATTACTTTTGATTACATTAAAAATTGGATTACAGGAAGCATCACTTCCGTCATTTACAACAATGATTCTCTCAAACCCTGCTGTGCACAATTGTTCAACAGTCTGCAAAATCTTCCGTGTAGGATTTAGTGTTGGAATCACTGCAGTTACATTCATTTTATCCCCTCAATTCTCTAAGGATAATTTTAACATTCATGGAAGTGAAATGCAATTTTCCAAGGGGAACTTTCTGTTTTTATTCACTTATTTTTACATTTTCTTAAAGATTCTCTTAAGAAAAATTTTCCAACTCCATTTAAAAACAAAAAAAGAGCAGAATTCTAGATTCTACTCTCTCACATTTCTATAGGACGAATTTGAATTCGTTCAATATTTGTTGCTTTGTTTGTTTGGTCATCAATTGTTACAATTGCCCCACAGAATATTGCAGGTCCTGTAGCAATTTGAAACTTTGTTTTTTCATCTGTAGTGAAACGTGTGACGATTTCTTCTACATCTCTACCCAACACACTACAATACGCTCCACACATCCCTAAGTCTGTAATAGCCGCCGTACCGTTCTCAATACGTTCATCTGCTGTTTGTACATGTGTATGTGTTCCCACAACACACTGTACTCTACCAGCAAAAGCATACGTAAATGCAATCTTTTCTGAAGTAGCTTCACCATGAAAATCAACAAGGTAAACATCCGCATCAATATCTGCTAAGATATCTTCCATACAGAAGAAGGGAGAATCTACCACGTTATTCATCCAAACTTCACCACTTAAATTGCTAACAGCGATGCGTTTGCCATCCTTACGAATAACAACCGTATGTTGTCCATAATCTAAAGGTTCCATATTTGCAGGACGAACCATTTGATCAGCTTCATCAATGAATTGATATATATCATTCTTGGAAAATGTATGATTCCCCATCGTAACAACATCAATCCCATAGTCTAATAACTGACGATAAATTTTACGTGTAATTCCTTTTCCATGCGCTGCATTTTCACCATTGGCAATAACTACATCCAAATTGTATTGTGCTTTTAGTAAAGGTAGTTGTTCTCGCACGATTTCTCTTCCAGAAGATCCAACGATATCACCTATAAAGAGAATTTTCATATTACTTCGCTAATTCACAAGCTCTGGTTTCTCGGATAACCGTTACTTTAATTTGACCTGGATATGTTAATTCAGCTTCAATTTTATCTTTGATATCACGTGCTAACTTATGACAAGAAACATCATCTAATTTTTCTGGAATTGCCATAACGCGAACTTCACGTCCTGCCTGAATTGCATAAGCAGAATCAACACCATCAAATGATTTTGTAATCTTCTCTAATTCTTCTAAACGATTGATATAGTTTTGAAGTGCCTCATAACGTGCCCCTGGACGAGCAGCACTGATTGTATCAGCCGCAATGACCAAGTTAGAAATTAAGAATTCTGGTTCTACTTCTCCATGGTGAGATTGAATTGCGTTTAACACAACATCTCTTTCCCCATGTTTCTTACAGAATTTATATCCAAGCTCAATATGACTTCCTTCAACTTCAAAATCTAATGCTTTTCCAATATCATGTAACAATCCTGCACGTTTTGCAAGTTGTTGGTTCAATCCAAGCTCCGCTGCCATCATTCCTGTTAAATGCGCAACTTCCATACTATGTTGAAGTGCATTTTGTCCATATGAATAACGATACTTCAAACGTCCAATCAAACGAATGATTTCACGATCAATTTTACCAATACCTAATTTGAATACAGTGTCTTCCCCTGTCTTCATAATATTAGTTTCCATTTCAGCTTTGATTTTATTTACTACTTCTTCAATACGTCCTGGTTGAATACGTCCATCTTTTATCAGCTGTTCTAAAGCCAGTCTAGCTGTTTCACGACGAATCGGATCAAAACAAGAGACGGTGATTGTTTCTGGTGTATCATCAATGATCAAATCGACACCAGTTGCCTGTTCGATTGCTTTGATATTACGACCTTCACGTCCAATGATTCTACCCTTCATCTCTTCACTAGGAAGGGATACAACAGATACTGTACGATCCACCGCTTCATCCGAAGAGATACGTTGGATACTTAAAGCAACGATGTTCTTCGCCACTTCATCTGCTGTTGATTTTGCTTCTTCTTCACGTTCCTTAATATAAGAAACGATCTCTTTTTCCATTCTTTTTTCAGTGATTGCAAATAATTCCGCCTTTGCTTCACTGGTAGACATTGCAGCGATACGTTCAAGTTCTTCAACTTGCACATCTATCTTCGCCTGTAATACCCTATCTTTTTCATCTAGCATTGCCATTTTATCAGCTAATTGTGCATTTTTTAAATCGATCTGTTTTTCCTTGCTTGTAAGTGTTTCATCACGGAAATTCAAATTGTCTTCACGTCGTAAAAGTTTATTTTCCTGATCGGTAATTTCCTGTTTACGCTCTTTTATTTCTTTTTCTGCCGCAAGTTTCAATTCATGAGCTTGCGTACGACCATCTAATACTGCCTGCTTTACAACAGAATCGGCTTTTGATTCTGCTTCTTTTAGCATTAAAGAGCCTTTTTGCTGATTTTTATTTAAACCTGCTCTGGAAATTACCATCATAATGATGATTCCAAAGGCAAGACCTGTCAATACAGACAAAAAGATGACTAATGTATTATTCATACATAGATTCCTCCATTCGTCTTTCTTGAGAGTTTTTTTCTCTCTACAGTATATTGTACATAAATTTCACATTTTTCACAACAAAAATAACTACTTTTCATAAATTTCGTTATCTTTTGAAAGTGTTTCCACAAAAAAAGAAAGGAAGAGTTGCTTACTCTTCCTCAATTACCTTAGGAGATGTCTTGTCTTTCAATTTTGTAGCTAATTCTTGCATTAGTGCTGGATTTTCTTTGATTGTGTTTTTTGCTGCTTCTTTTCCTTGCCCAATTTTTTCTCCATTATAAGAGAACCAAGCTCCACTCTTCATCACAATATCATAATCTACGCACATATCCAATAATTCTGCAGCATAAGAAATACCTTCTCCATACATAATTTCAATTGCTGCCGTTTTAAATGGAGGTGCCACTTTGTTTTTTACTACTTTTACATTTACTTTATTCCCAATGATGTCCGTACCATTTTTAATAGCTTCGCTACGACGGATGTCCAATCGCACAGAAGAATAGAACTTTAACGCTCTACCTCCTGGTGTCGTTTCGGGATTCCCGAACATGATACCTACTTTTTCGCGTAACTGATTAATAAAAATAGCCGTACATTCACTGCGGTTCATAACTCCGCTCAATTTACGCATCGCTTTTGACATTAAACGAGCTTGTAAACCAACTTGAGAATCTCCCATTTCGCCATCCAGTTCCGCTTGTGGAACAAGGGCCGCTACAGAGTCTACTACAACCAAATCGATGGCTCCACTCTTAATCAACATTTCTGTGATTTCAAGTGCTTGTTCTCCACTATCAGGTTGTGATAAAATCAATTCATCGATATCTACTCCAAGGTTTCTAGCATAGTTAGGATCAATTGCATTTTCCGCATCTATAAATGCAGCACGCCCGCCACGTTTTTGAACTTCCGCTATTGCGTGTAATGCTAATGTTGTCTTACCTGATGATTCAGGACCATAGATTTCAATGATTCTTCCTTTTGGATATCCACCAATTCCAAGTGCCTCATCTACTTTAATGGAACCAGAAGGAATGGCGTCAATATCCACTGCACCACGATCCCCTAATTTCATAATAGATCCTTTTCCATATTGTTTTTCTATTTTCTTAATGGCTTCATCAAGCAGTGCTTCTCTTTCTTTTATTGCTTTTTCATTTGTATTTTTTTCCATTGTAATCTCCTTTTTTTCTAATGCATTGATTGTATATATTGTATAACATTTTTACTCATTTCGCACACAACTTGTTCGCGAACTTCATTTCTTTGCATTTGGAAATGAAATTCATAAGATTGTATACCACAAGGTCCAGCAATGGCGCAATACACTAAGCCAGCCACTTTCCCTTCCATTGTAGCAGGTCCTGCATTCCCCGTAAAGGAAACACAAAGATCACTTTTCATAATCTTCTTCGTACACTTTGCCATTTCAATCGCACACTCTTTACTGATTACACCATATTCTTCAATAATGGATACATCGACATTGGCAACATTGATTTTAATTTCATTTTGATAGGTTATAAGACCACCATAAAGCACAGCAGATGCACCACTAACAGAGGCAATAGAAGATGCAAATAAACCAGCTGTCAAACTCTCACAACTGGATATAGTTAATTTTTTTGATGTAAGCAGTGCTACCAACTCTTCCATTACATACTCTCCATCAGAATATCTTTTAATTGCCAAAAATACTGAATACCACTTGCTAATGAGACAATAAGTGCCCCCCACAACAAGATAGAATCCATAGGGATATGAAAGAATACGAACGGCATATTCTGTAAAAGTAATACAATAATTGCAAACATCTGCAATACAGTTTTTATTTTACCAAGCATTCCTGCCGCTACTACTTTCCCAGATGCACTCGCATTCATACGCATGCCATCTACCATCATATCTCTCCAAATCATCACCAATGCAATAAACACAGGGATAACACCTTGTACAGCAAATAAAATAAACATCGTATTCACTAATAATTTATCTGCAATCGGATCGATGAACTTTCCAAACGAAGTAACTAGGCCTCGTTTTCTAGCGATATTACCATCTAAAAAATCTGTAAAAGACGCAACCGCAAAAAGCACAAGTACCAACAGTGACCCTGTTGATAGATTTGCGCTTATATTATTCATCGAAATTGTAATTGCTTGTCCTTCATAAAACAAAGCAATGCAGGCAATGATTGGTACTAAGAAAATACGGAACATGGATAGTTTATTGGGAAGATTCATTATTCTTCACCTGTTATTGTGAACTCTAACGTTGCTTGTTGTCCACTACGAACAATGGTATCATCAACTTTTACATTCTTTCCGTTGATTTTGATAGATGTATCATATACCCAACCGATATATATTTGCACCTTAGATCCTTTTTTTGCCTTTATATTTCCAGTAGCTGTTGTTTGATAGTTGTAAACTCTAGCTGCTGGATCACTTAACACAACACCATCCACAGTCATACTGAAACCGGAGTTGCTTCCACCAAAGTAAACTTCAAATTTCAAATCATCTCCATCTTTCGTATTATCAATGGTATAGTGCGTTACATCATTTTTTGTTACACTCATTTCCTTTGTTTCTTCAGTATTGTCTTTTTTCTTGTCTTCTTCATCCGATGTAGGGTACTTATTATCTCCATTTTTATTTTGTTCATTTGCAATCGGTTGTTTATCCGTTTTATTTGTGTCCGTACTTCCAACAGATTTGAAATACATCACAAAACCAAATATGATAACAATTGCAACTACGGATACTACCGCAACCAAAGATACAAGTGAAAAATCCACCTTTTTGATTTTCTTCGCGTTGATATGAGGGTGTGCATGTTTCCGGACATGTGCTTTCTTAGCATCGTCACTTTGCACTTTACTTAATTTTTCAGAATTTGCGATGCTCTTTTCAATCTCTTCATGGTCATGTTGTGTAGACAAAGAAATTGTTTGCGTATAATCATTTACACTTTCACGCAACTCGTCTTTGATATCTTCGAAATCAATATCAACTGCTTCGCAATAGGATTTTACAAAAAAGCGCAAATACGAAAGATCATCATGAAAAAACTTAAGATTTCCCTCTTCCAGCGCTTTGATATGCTTCTGAGTAAGACGAGTTTTAGAACTTACATCCTCTACCGTCAACCCCAGCTCTAGTCGTTTTTCTTTTAAACGTTTTCCGATATTTTCCATAGAGCACCTCTTCTATATGTCATATATTGCACAAGGCAATAGTCAGTCCATGATTTATATTATAACAAGCAAAAGCAATTATGTAAATTACATAATCACTTTACACCTATCGATTTTTTTATTTTCAATCTTTAAATAACGATTTTCAAATAGAATCTATTTTTACTTGTAAAAAACTCATAAAGTCCGTGATGTTTATTTACCACAGAAACAATGCTTACCACTCCAAAACCATACCCATTTTCACTACGCACAGGCAAACTGTTTTTGAACGTTACCTTACCAATAAATGGATTGTTCACTTCTATTTTCAAATTTCCATCTTCATTTAAAATATGTACATAAATGATTTTGTCTTCTGAATTTTCTATTTTTTCAACCGCGTGAATTGCATTCTCCAAAGCATTGGATATCAACACACACAATTCATTATCTTCCATTTGTACAAGTTCTCCAATAAATGCCTTAATTGATAATGTAATGCCTTTGTTTTGTGCTACTGAAACAAAGGAAGATAACACCAAATTTAACATTTCACAATCACAATAATATGTAGGAGTAATATCATGTATATCATTCATCATATTGGTGATATAAATTTTAGCTTGTTCTACTTTATTTTCATTTAAGTACCCATTCAACGCTAAAAAATGATGACGCATATCATGACGAAAAATTTTGGATTGTTCATTTGCATAATACATTTGTTTGATACCTTGTTGTACACTTTCCTGTTGAACGGCCAGTTCTCGCAACTTACTTTCTTCTTTATGCAAATTATGAAGCGTACGAAACAATGCAAACACTAGAAGATAACTCAATTGAACAACAAGCCATAAAACGATATTTACATAACGAAATTGCAAAGTATAATTTACATCCAACACATATTGTTGTTGTGTATATGTTGCAATCCAAAACACTACTGGAATGATAGTATAAAGCCACCACATCCGATCATGATTTTCAAATACAAAATGTACATCTTCTACAAGCCATCGATTAGTGCAATACGTTAACACACCTCCCAAAAACAAGACGATGATGATACGTAAAACCCCAGGCACTTCCATATATACAGATAAATTGCGTATAATTAAAACTGGAAACCCCATCATGGTAAGTGTAGTCACAAATGCAAAAAGAACCTTTTTCACTTGATAAGAACATAATAAAACAAATGCTATCAACAACGGAAGTTGTACCGTTAATGGATAAGATTTACGATATAATTCATCTCCAAAAAGCACTTCAAAAATAAGGACCATCAGATAGATAGCGACCAAAGTGCCTACTCCCAAATATTTCCGTAAAGGCATTTCAGATGAAATACCAACTCGTAACATAACTATTAAGAATGCAATTCCTATCGTGATAATACTAAAATGAAGTAAAACATCTAGAATCATACAATGAAATCTCGTTTCTCAAAGAGATAATTCATATATTGTGCTTTAAACGTGTTGTACAACCCCTTCGAAATACAAATACGATGATTCGCCTTCGTAATAATAATTCTGTTTTCAATCATTTTTACTTTATCCATGTTCACAATAAAGGAACGATGAGTTCTTACAAACTTTTTATGACGTAATAATATTTTTTCATATTTTGCTAATGGTCCAAGCACTTCCAGTGCAGAACCATCATTTAAATAAAGACAAACCTTCTTCCCAACCGCCTCTATTCCTTCCAATTGAAAGAATGAAATAGAAGTGACATTTCCTTTATAACGAATCACTATACTATTTTCATCTTGCTGATGACAAGTGAAAATGATTTGATCCAATAACAAAGCCATCTGCTTTTTCTTGATTGGCTTAAGCATATAATAAAATGCATTTACACTATAACTATCCAAAGCAAATTCAGGAGATGTTGTTAAATAAATAATTTTAATATTGTGATCAAATGTTCGGATTTCTTTACCAATTTTAATACCATCTATATCTGGCATCAAAATATCAAGAAAAACTATATTAAAATCCTCTTTTTTTAGTGTATCCAATAACTCTGTAGAGCTTATAAATTGTCTACAAAATATTTCTTCGCTACATTCGCTTTTATATTCTTCAACCAAAGCCATTAACGAATCTAATTCTTGTAGATTATCATCACATAACGCTATTCGAATCATACTTGCACCCTCCTGATTAATTCTTATAATATCATACAATTTAATTTGTTTTATTTTCGTTGATGCCGTTTTAAGTCCCGTTCATGCTTATTGTATTTTTTTTGTATAAAATCATGTTAAAAATTAAGTATATTAATCGGGAGGACGAGAAAAATGAAATGGTATGAAAAGCAAAAAGAAAACTTTTTAAAGAAAGTTAATGAAGATTCAAGTACATTTGTAGAAGATGATGCTATAGAAACATCAAACGAAGATTATATAGTGGAAGAATATTCTCAACACAATGAAATATTGAATGAGATAATGAACGATTCTTTACGAGGTAACATGAGTTCTTCCCTTGATATCGATGGATTATTGAAGGATGAAGAAACAGAAGATGTCGCTATATTACATGAAGAACCTGTGAAAGTAGTTGCTACTAGCAAGCTAACAAAAGGTACTAAAATTGAAGGAAATATTATAAGTGAAGATAACTTGATACTTGAAGGTGAACTATGTGGTCAGGTTTCTTGTACACAGAAAGTTGTTTTGAACGGAAAACTACAAGGTGATATGGAATGTGCCAATGCAGTGTTAAACAGCGCTACGATGGATGGTAACATTACTAGCCAAGGAAGTGTTGAAGTTGCACAAGGTTGTATTGTAAATGGTTTTGTTCATGCTGCTTCTTTACGTTGTGCAGGTAAAATCATTGGCAATATCAATGTATCTGGTACCGTTGTTTTAGAAAGTACTGGAGAAATCAATGGTGATATTTTAGCAGCTGATTTTGAAATCATCAAAGGTGCTAAAATCAAAGGTAACGTATCTATCGATTAAAACTATGATTAATAAAAAAACAAGTATGAGGGCAACAATGTTGCGCTCATACTTTTTATATCACATTACATAAGCCATGTTCTGTACTCAAAATGAGTGACAGTCATTTATCTACGTCTAAGACGTTCCACTTTTGCTTCGTTTCGCATCAGTGAATTCCCCTACCAAATTTGGGTTTCTCGCTTGTGGGGTTTACCCGTTCCACCTTTATGATTTCTCATAAAGCTCGTCTCTGTGGCACTTTTAAAGAAGTTCACCATAGTCCTAAAACCTTAGGTTTTCTTCAGCCGTCAGTTTTCACTGCCTGAACTTATTTTTTCATTCAGCACAAACACTACGATCATCACAGATCGTGCGAGCATGGACTTTCCTCTAATTCCTAAGAATCAGCGACTGCCTGTAATGTTATAAATTATTTACGGAATACTTCGCTCTCTAAGCGTGAAAGACGTTTCAAGATATCTAAGTTTCCTTGTTGAGCACTCATTTCTCCATTTACTTCAACTTTTCCTTCAACTTCAGCAAGTTTGGCTTTCAATGCAGCATTATGACGTTCATATTCCTGCAAACGTTCACCAAGACCGCGAATCATTTCTTCATACTCTTGATAATCCGATATTACCAAATCTAAGAATTCATCTACTTCTGAAGAAGAATATCCCTTAAAATCAATATTAAACTGTTTGTTTAATACATCTTCAACGCTCAGTTTAAATTTTTTCTCCATGCAATCACCTTCCATATCTATTAGTTTCTCAAAATTTCGAACAAATTGCAAGAAGATAATGAATAGAATATGTGAAATTCAAACGATTTTCTTAATCTTATGGAAATCGTTTGTAAAATTCTTTAAACTAGATTATGATTAACAAGAGAAAAAATAGATTCTCAAAAACGTATAATAAAGTATAAGGAGGAAATTATGGCAAACAAGAAAATGAATGCAGCAAATCCAAAAAGAAAACCTAAAAAGAATATATTTCATCGTATTCTAATCGTTATGATAGCAGGTATATTATTATTTGGTGTATCTGGATTCTTCATGTTATCTACCATTGTTGGTAAGGTAATATTTGATGATCCAAGTGCCAAAATTAAAAATGAAGAACCATCTCCCGTTTATGCAAGTGATGGCGTTACTAAAATCGGAGAATTTGGTGGAGTGAGTAGAGAAAATGTCACCTACAATCAAATACCGCAATCCGTTATTGATGCATTTTTATCCATTGAAGATTCTCGTTATTACAAACACAATGGATTTGACTTACCTCGTTTCATATCCTCTGCTTTGACAAATTTACGTTCTGGTAGTTTTGCTCAAGGTGGTTCTACTTTAACGATGCAATTGATTGATAACACACAAAATGCAAAAGTAGAAGATAAAAGTGGAACCTTAAGTGATACAAAAGAATTAAACCCAATTGAAAAAGTGGAACAAAAAATCCAAGAGATTTATTTGTCTATGAAACTGGAAACAGATTGGACAAAAGAAGAAATTCTAACGAAGTATTTGAATGAGATTAACTTTGGATCTAGTTCTCGTGGTATTCAAAAAGGTGCGCAATATTATTTTAATAAGGATGTATCCCAGTTAAATCTATCGGAAAGTGCATTCCTTGCAGGTGTCATCAACGCGCCAAATTACTTCAACCCATACAATGGTGGAGATTATTACACACGTGCTATCAATCGTCGTAATAAAACACTAGATATGATGGAATATCATGGATTTATAACGAGTAGCGAGTGTGCTCTTGCGAAAAGTACAGAACTCGCCTTTCAAATGAAAGATGGTTCGACTACAACCGGAAATGATAAATATAAAAATGCATTATATGAAATACAACAAGAAGTGTCACGTACAACAAAGAAAGACCCTGCCACTACTCCTATGGCAATTTATACATCCATTGATGTAACTATACAAGATAGTGCAAATGCTTTATCTGCAGGAGAAGGCAGCAATTTACCAGATAATAAATATTATCAAATGGGAACCACGTTACTAAATAATTCCAATGGAGAAATTGTTGCAGTTATCGGAGGTAGAAGCGACACTGAAACAAGTGCTTCTGATTTCAAAAATCGCTTCAATGACGCATTCCAAATCGGTTCTACATCAAAACCAATTTTAGATTATGTGAAAGCATTTGACGATTTGGGTTGGTGTACATCCCGTGTAATGTCTGATAAAGAAAAATTCAAAGTAGATAGCAATTTAAGTATTGGAAATGCAAGTGGTCAGTTCAACGGAGATGTTAGCCTTGAAAAAGCCATAGCAATGTCTTTGAATACCATCGCTTTACAAACAATGCAAGCCTACATTGAGGAAAAAGGTGATTCCTCTATGATTTCTTATTTAAAAGATTTAGGTTTGAGTGATACAACTGCAGAAGCATTTAATATTCTATATGGTATTGGTGGTTCTACATTACAGTTCTCCCCTACTCAACTTGCGGCAGCTTATGCAGCACTTGGAAATGGTGGATATTATATCGAACCCCATATGGTACGTAAGGTGGTACTAAAAGATACTGGTACAACAATAGAAACAAAAGCAGAAAAGAAACAAGTGGTTTCTGAAGCCGCAGCGTTTATGATTTCCGATCTTCTTTATAAATCTGTAAACGGAAAATATAAGGGTGAAAACCTAATGGGATCCCTTGGATTTGGTGCTTATCCAGTCTATGGAAAGACAGGAACAACAAACTATGATTCCGATTATGCGATTGCGGAATATCAAGGTCTGATGAAAGATGAATGGATGGTCAACTATACAAGTGAATATACGGTTGCGACATGGACAGGATTTGACAATGCCATTGCAGGTGCAAATACAAAGATCAATGATTATCTCTTCAATAATGTGAACGGTTATATCAACAAGAAATTATTGGATACAGCAACAACCGATAACGTCAAGAAAATAGCGAAACCAAGTGGTGTTAGTGAGTATGGTGGCGGGTATATCAAAACGGAATATCTAAAAGATGCAGCAAAGATTAATCCTAAAACTGAAATTAATACCAATATCGATACGGATCCGTTAAAAGAATTGATTGATTCCGCAAACAAGATGAACAAAAACGATTATACAGAAGAAAGCTACCAAGCATTACAGGATGCAATTAAAGAAGCTAAGAAAGTCTTAGATAATGAAGATGCTACACAAGAAGAAGTAAGCAAAGCCCTTTCTGCTTTACAAAATGCAATCAACGCATTAGTCAAAAAAGAAGCTGATGTAGACTTCACTAAACTAAAAGAACTGATTAACACTTCACAAACGTATATCGATTATACAAAATATAACGCTGATAAAGTAAAAGCTTTAGAAGCTGCTATTAGCGCTGGAATCACAGTAAGTTCTAATGATAAATCTACACAAGCAGAAATTGATGCTGCCATTGTAGCAATCAATACAGCCGTCGATGATTGTGTTAAAAATCCAATCAACAATAATGGTGGAAATACAGGTGGAGACAGCGAGAATCCTGGTACAGAAACTCCAACAACTCCTCCAGTAACCCCGACTCCATAAAGAGAAGCAGCCCGCAAGGTCTGCTTCTCTTTTTGCATTTTTGTCAGAAAAGTGGAAATCATTGCAAAAATTGTATATAATAATACATGGTGATAAATGTGATAGGATATCCTAACAGAAAAACAGTAATTGCAAACACCGTATCCAATACAAATGAATACGCTGGAAGAGGTATGTCTTTAGAACATGACCTTAATAGTAGTAATACGTTTTATATGGAAACAGAGCGTGCTCTCATCCACAAAAAGCCTACTCCAATACAAGTAGTAACCGTGGATTATCCAGCACGAAATGCCGCTAAAATTACGGAAGCCTATTATAAAGTTCCTTCTACTACCGATTATAATGGAATATATCGTGGACGAGCAATCGATTTTGAAGCAAAGGAAACGAAATCAAAAACATCCTTTCCCTTCAAAAGCATTCATCCCCATCAGATAACACATTTAAAACGTGTTCTTAAGCATAAAGGTATAGGGTTCTTTATCATTCGCTTTATAACATACGATGAAACGTATTTAGTGGATGCTAATATTCTAATCACATTGTATGAAAATGGGAATAAAAAATCGATTTCATATACTCATGTGAAAGAGGTTGGATTATTGATACAGCAGGGTTTGTCGCCAAGGCTTCGTTATTTGGATAATGTGGATGACCTGTATTTCAAGGAGGAAGAAAGATGAATTTAAAAGAGAAAATAACCAGAGAGAAGACTGGTGATAAAAAAGAAAAGAAAACAACAAAAAAAGGAAAAAAAGCAAAGACAAAACGTAGTATATTAGATCGTGTTGTCATCGTCTTTCTTGCTTTTGCTTTATTAGTTGGAGTGGGTGGAATATCTTTAATTGGATATATCATTGCCACAACCAATGCGAGCGATTTAGTTGGCCAAATGTCAAACGATGAACCTTCTAGTTTTCTTGACCAAAACAAAGAAGAATACGGCGAACTTGGTTTGGAAAGTAGAGAGAATGTCTCCTATGAACAAATACCTGGTGTCGTGGTAGATGCATTTTTAGCAATCGAAGATTCACGGTTCTTTTCCCATAATGGATTTGACCTTCCCCGCTTTATGTCCTCAGCACTTACAAACCTTAAAACAGGAAGCTTTGCACAAGGTGGATCCACTCTTACCATGCAAGCAATCGACAACTTCTTTATGAAAAAAGAAGAGGATAAGATGCGAGAAAATGGAGAACACTTTAATTCTGTTGAAAAAGTAGAACGTAAACTACAAGAAATATATATGAGTATGCGTTTAGAATCACAAACTTCAAAAACTTGGATCATGGAAAGTTATTTGAATCGAATCAACTTCGGTGATCAAGCTCGAGGAATTGAAAAAGGTGCGCAATACTTCTTTGGTAAAAGCGTAGAAGAATTAAATTTATCTGAAGCTGCTTATTTGGCAGGTTGTATCAATGCTCCAAATACATACAATCCGTACAATGGATATGACGCAAAAACGAAAGTAAACTACTATGCAGCTGCAGCACAACGCCGCGACGAAACTCTTGCTATGATGTTGCGTCATGGGTTCATTACACAAGAAGAACATGATTTAGCAAAATCGACAAAATTAGCTTTACAGGTTGTTGGAAAAGATAATGGAACTGAAGATCCATTCAAGAAGTATATGGATGCAGCAGCCCAAGAGGTTTATCAATATACTGGCAAAAAATATGACCCTGCAACAACTCCAATGATAGTGTATACCAACTTGAATAGAGAAGCTCAACTAGCCGCAAATGAAATTGCAGATGGAAAAGTTGTAGATTTATATGATGACTACTTGCAAATAGGGTTTTCTGTCATAAATGCTAAAACAGGTGGAATAGAAGCATTCTGTCCTGGAAGAAGCGACTATGTTGAAGAATTCTATCGTAATCGTAGTAACCTTGTAGAACGTCTGCCTGGTTCTAGCATCAAACCATTGATTGATTATGCATACGCGCTTGATTACACTGGATTTTGTACTTCTCGTGTCTTTAATGATAAACCTATGGATTTAGATGGTACCCCTGTACGAAACTCTGATCAACAATTCTATGGTAAAGTATCTATGGAACGTACGATTGCACAATCTTTAAATACATCGGCAGTACAAACATTAAAAGCTTCCATTGATATGAATGGGATCGAACATATGCAAGATTATTTAAGAAAACTTGGGTTTGAAGAAAGAGATGTGGAAGCCTTTAACCTTCGTTATTCTCTAGGTGGTTCTATTTCTACCTCACCACAACAGATGGCAGCGGCATATGCTGCACTTGCCAATGGTGGTACTTACAATGAACCCCGTTTAGTAACACGCATTGAATTCAAAGATGGAAAAACACCAGCTATTGATTTCGAGAAAAAACAAACACAACCATTATCTCCACAAGCAGCCTATATGATGAGTGATTTATTATATAAAGCGGTCAATGGAGAACATAAAGGTTGGAACTTAATGGGACGTTTAGGCTTTGGAGCTTACCCTGTATATGGAAAAACAGGTACAAGTGACTGGGCAAGTGATGGTTTACAATATGGAATACCAGAAACAGCCATGAAGGATGAGTGGATGATCAATTATACAAGTGAGTATGTTATTGCCACATGGACAGGATATGATTCACAATACCAAGAACTTGGTTATTATCCAAGCACAGATTTACTCTTCAAAAATATTCCTGGTTGGATTAACAAATACATGTTAGATAAAATTAGTAAAAATCCTCAGTTTATTACAAACCCTGGAGGAATCAGTAGTTATGGTGGCGGTATGATCAAAGATGAATGGCTACGTGATGCAGCAAAAAATAACCCTATGACAATTCAAAATTCCAAATCTGCAATGGATGGTTTACAAGCATTATATGATAAGGTCAAAGATCTTGCTGCTGATGGATACACTGCTGATAGTTATGCAAAATTAAAATCAATCCTTGAAAAGGTAAAAAAATTACTTGATAAAGATCTTGCAGATGACGAAGACATAAAGAATGCAATGAGTGAATTACAAGGTGCATACGATGCACTTGTACCAAATGTTAACAAAAACACCTTGATTGATGCTATCAATCATGCCGCTAGTTTAAATGCTAGTCTTTATACACCTGAAAGTTATAACCATTTAAAGAGTGTCGTAGACAATGCAAAAGGAACCCTTAACAAAGAGAAAGTAACACAAGCAGAACTCGATGCAAAAATTGCGGAAATTCAAAATGCAATTAACGCTTTGGTGACGCCAGCACCTGTTGTTGATAAAACCGATTTAAGCAACACCATTGCAACAGCAACGGCAAAACTTAATTCCATCACTCCAGATAATCCAAATTACGCTCCACTTAAAGCCGCCATTGATGCAGCAACAGCAACGCTGAACAATGCGAACGCAACACAAGCAGATGTAAATGCACAAGCAGCTGCTTTGAAAAATGCAATGAACGCATTCTAACAAAAAGCCAAGTCTATCTAGACTCGGCTTTTTTCTTGCTATTTTTATAACTATCCAATGCATTCTTTTTACAAAAAGAAACAAATGGACATTGTGAACAATTTGGATTTTTTGCAGTACAAAAGTACCTTCCAAAGAAGATAAATAGATGATGTGCTCTATTCCACCTCTCACGCTTTATCTTACGCTTCAACTTAACCTCTACAACTTCTACACTATCCGATACCTTTGCAAGCCCTAAACGCTTAGAAATGCGGTCTACATGTGTATCCACTGCAATCGCAGGTATATCAAAACATACACTCTGTACAACATTTGCTGTTTTTGGCCCTACTCCTGCTAAAGATGTTAATTCCTTATGCTTACTAGGAACTTCCCCATTGAAATGTTCCAATAACGATATACTTAAATTTTGAATCGACTTTGCTTTGTTACGATACAACCCAATCCTACGTATACAATTTTCAATATCTGAAAGATTCGCTTCCGACATTGCCTGTGGTGTAGGAAAGCGTTCAAACAAACCAGGCGTCACTTTATTTACTGCTTCATCTGTGGTTTGTGCAGATAGGACCACAGCCACTAACAATTCAAATGGATTTCTATGCAACAATTCGCAATGAGCATTTGGGTACATTTCCTCAAGGATATCCAGTATCTCATCAGTTGTCATCATCGTTTACCTTCTTCATAATCCTCAGCGGTTAGATTCTTCTTCTTCCATTCCACCAGAATTCTTTCGATATAATCAAAACTTTTATGATCATATGTCAATGCTTCACGAAGAGCATACCCAATCATCTTTTGATCATATGCATTCAACCAATCAGCTAAACGTTGTACTTCAATTTGAGACAACGTTCTTCCAAATTCAGTCTCAAACAAATCAAACAAAGAATAGTCAAACGAAGAAGACTTCTTACGATCATCCTCAAATATTCCATCAATGTCAAAATGAATGTGTCCGTTTTGGTATTCAATTTGCAAATACCCTTTCGCGCTCAACTGGGTCAATATCTCATCAATGCTATCTCCATCAACTTTTAATTTCTGTGCAAGAATTCCATGTCGTATTGCTATTTTATGTTCATTCATAAAATCAATCAATAATACACACATAACTTCATTACTATTTAAACTTAACTCTTCCAAATGATCCAATATCCAACTTCTACGATCGACCCATTTTTCTTTCCACCATTTTTCCATTATACATCACCCTCTTTTAAATAATATACTTCTTTTAAGGTATCATAATCAAGCAGGATGCTACCAACATCACTTTGAATGACATAGACTGGATTATCATAACCATATCCTAATGTTACCTCAACTTCTTTTGCTCCATATGTACTTTGCGCAACTTGTTTTGCTTCTTCTATCTTCAGGGTATTTTTCTTGCGATTCACAATCGTCTTTCCCTTCACATTGAACCATACGATTGTTTTTGTATCTTCACCAACATATGTAGTATAATAAAACACATGACGATTCATATTCTTTATATTTTTATATTTTTCTTGTATACGTGCCATTTCATCATCAATTTGACCTTCGTATTTTCTAGCAGGACC
This sequence comes from Amedibacillus sp. YH-ame6, assembly GCF_053848845.1. Classification (NCBI taxonomy): domain Bacteria; kingdom Bacillati; phylum Bacillota; class Erysipelotrichia; order Erysipelotrichales; family Erysipelotrichaceae; genus Amedibacillus; species Amedibacillus sp. YH-ame6. The sequence continues at coordinate 29,403 of NZ_JBSPEZ010000017.1, read as the reverse complement.
ACTGATAAATAAAGAAATTTCCACAATGATTACCCCACATAAAATCACAATCAATACGCTTGTTATTCCAATGGACTTCCAATTTAACTTCATCGTATCACTCCTACTCAATGTTCTTATTATACATGATTTCTAATCGTTTGTCTTTACTCCTTGGCAAAGAAAAGCAATGTTTTTTACATCCCTTCAAAAGAAAAAGCGTAGGCTTCTACGCTCCTTCAAAATCATCCATTGTTTTCATCTTACGTACTGGAAATTGTATTTCTGTAAGCCAATCTTTTTCATCCTCTTGATTCCAAACTCCATCGATATAAGATTCCCTTTGATATCCACAAATCTCATATCCACTTTCCTCTATAAATCGAACAACTGCAGCATATGCTTTAGGCAAACCTTGATAAGAGCCTTTATGAAGTACACAAGCTGCTAGTTCTACTTCCTCAAGTTCTTCGAAATACAGTTCTCCTTGATTCTCTTTAACACTTGTAACTTCTTCACATATTTGTGCATTGATATTCGATTCACGATATTCTCCATCAAAATATATAGTGAAACAATAGCCTGGATTCAAACATTCACAACCTGCTTTTTCCATCAATGCCCCCATATCCGGCATCTTATAAAACAATTCTTCATAACTGTTCAAATGAAGTTTCATATATGCAATGCTAACCCTTGGCAAAGATTTCATCACAACATGATAATTGCTTTTTACATAATCCGACATTAAATAACTTTCAATACCCGCAATCTTCTTCGTTATATTCGATAATTCTACTAGTAATTCTTGTTTCTTACGACTCAACAATTGTTCTTCTGACTTCCCTTGAAAAACGAGTTGTATTTCTTCGATAGAAAAATTCATATCACGCAATGCCAAGATTTTATGTAAGATTGGCATCTGTGAAGAAGAATAATACCGATATCCATTTATTTCATCTACCTTTTCAGCCTTTAGTAACCCAATATCATCATAATAACGAAGTGTCTTAATACTCACACGATTCATTTGGGCAAACATCCCAATTTTATAAAGTTTCAACTCTTCTTTTTTACAAATTATATTTTCCATCATAAATCACCTATTCCCATTTAAATGATACTACAGAAAGGATAACACCCACAACTGTAAATATAAGTAAGATTCCTACAGATAACCACAGTTGTTCAAGATTCCCTAACGACACTTCTTTTAACAACTTAATTCCGTGTGTGAGTGGCAATACACTAGCAACGTTTTGTAAAGCCTTAGGAAAGAGTTCAAATGGAATGGTAGCTCCAGATAAAAACACCATCGGAAAATATACAAAGGTAGTTACTACATTCGCAATTTTCACTGTCTTACAAAGACTAGCAATCATCATCCCCAATGCAAACATAGAACACATGACCAATATATACGCACCTATAAACACAAAGACATTCCCTAGCATTTCATACTGAAACCCAAACACTGCGCATAGGCTCACAAGAATTGCGGATAGTATCGCAATTACAACACATATAATAACTTGTACAAGCAAAATGCGTAATGGACTTGCTGGTGTAACAAAGAAATGCTTCAGTATCTTCTTATCACGTAAATCCGCAACGGTAAGAGGCAATCCCATAAACGCAGTCGCACATATCCCTACCGTTAATAAAGATGCAAACGCACTCTGCATAAAGGTAATCTTAGAGTTTCCTACAAAACAATCTCCACCAATCACCGCAATCAACAATAAGATTCCAATGGGCATCCCTACACCAAAAATCAACCCATCTGGACAACGCAGCGCAACTTTCGTCTCAATCTTCAACATCGTCATAAAACTTTTCATTTGTTTTCCTCCTTTTTTGTATACCATAAGTAAGCATCTTCCAAATTTTCATATGGACTATGCTCAACGATTTCTTGTACACTTCCCCCCACCACTTTTTTACCATCTCTCAAAATAAGTACACGATCACATAAATTCTCCACTTCTTCCATGTAATGGGATGTCAAAAAAATGGTCATTCCCTTTTCTTTTAAATCGTGTAAAACCTGCCATACTTCCCTTCTTACGGCCACATCCAATCCTGTCGTAAGTTCATCTAAGAATATCATTTCTGGATTTGACAATAAGGCAACTACCACCGCTAAACGTTGTCGCTCCCCTCCGGACAATGCGTCTACTTTTTGATTTTCAAAGCTTGCTAAATGAAACTTTTCTAATAAAGTTTCATACTTCATAGCGTTTTTATACAACGATGCCATTTCTTCACATACCTCTTTTACCTTTATATTGTTTGGATAGTGTGAATTCTGTAGTTGTACACCAACGCGTTCAAACAAGACTTTTCTTTCCTTCCTTGGATCCATCCCCAACAAGCTACAACTTCCTTCTTCCATCTTTGTAAGTCCTAACAAACAATCTATGGTTGTACTCTTACCTGCTCCATTATGACCTAATAAACCAAACACCTCTCCTTTATGTACTTCAAAACTAAGAGAATCCACAACCTTTCTTCCTCCATACACCTTCGTAATATCTTTTGCGACAATACATTGTTCCATGATAAATACCTCCTTACAAAAGTATGTTAAATCCTCCTGTAAGAGGAGAGTCAAGAAGAAAACAAATATTTGTATAAAAGTACACAAAGCAAAACCACCAAAACATAAAAAAGAATACCTCATCAATCTAAACCGTGTGGAAGGGTTGCATTATGCTTACAACAACAAAGATATACTATCATCCATAAGAAAAAAATTTTCTTAACCACATCTATGAAAGCCTAATCAGAATAAGACAAAACCTTAGTGAAAATGCGATTGATCTATTTATCATGCAAAAGCAAATCACATCATTATTTGCCTTTTTTTAACAGATAATAAAAACGACTAAGTACAATCATCTGCAACTTAGTCGTTTTTGGAGATTTATGAAAGAAAACACATGAAAGAATCACTAATCAATCTTGATAATAACTACATTATTCATCCATTAACAGGATTTTTTGTTGTCGTATTTTCATACATGCATAATGTGACACCCTTTGGCGTAAATCGAAACTGTATATCCCAAGTTTCTATTCCTTTATTTTTAGCAACATTCATAGCATATCTTACTTCTTCATAATGAGTGCTTTTTTGATGCTTTTTCTTCTGTGTAACTTCATATTGATAAACCGTTAGTAAAATGCCTCGTTTATGATTTTCAAGCGAGCCAGCAAGTTCATTGATATGTTTTGTAAACCTTTCCGTAGATGAAAATGGTGTTATCGCTTTAACCTTTATATGCTTTCCGTATTTAACATGTAACGTAGTAAGTGGAGTCTTAACCTCGATATATGTAAATCCTGCGAAAAAATCTAATTTGGAAGTCCCCAATTTCACTTCTCTACTTATATCCGAAAATTCAGAAATCATCTTATCTAGTTCGTGCTGACGTAAAAAATGCTCAACTAGCTTATTTGATAAAATTTGATTTATACCAATCCAATTTTTTTCATTTTTATCTATTTCATCACAAGAAATTGCTTCAACAGTATAAGGTAATTTTCTTTTCTTGTCTTTACTCACAGAAATTAGACAAGCTATATTCTTAGTATCAATATCTCCAATTCGACCAGTAGTAGGGCAATGACATTTTATTAGTTTCCCATCTAATAAAACGTACATCGTAAAACGACTACTTCTTTTTAGAATCAATCCTTCTTGCAATGGTTCGTTAAAAAGATACATTATTTTCCCTCTGGTTTATCTATCCATTTACCACTGATATGTGAATAGTTAATTTCGAATGTAGATATACTTTCTAGTGCGTACGGAATACCAGTTTTTGCGTCTCTCCATGCCAATTCTGGAACGAATTTTTCAACTATCTTTTCTAAAATAAACTGACGTTTATTTACTACTTCTGTTGCATTTCCAAATATTATGACGCTTTTAGCCTTTACTCCATTTTCAGTTTCTACCACTGTAAAACTGATCTTTGAATTTTTTCTGATTGCTTCCACCTTATGTCCATTCTCTAAGCTACAATGAAAAAACAATGAATCTTTTATCATAACATAATGGATTGGTAGTCCGTATGGATAACCATCTTCTCCAAATAAAGAAAGAATACCAAATTTTTGATTTTTCAAAATCTCTAATGATTGTTCTGTACTCAATGACCTGTCTTGACGTCTTAATTCACGAAACATTCTTTTTTCCTCCATTTCATTATTAAACTTGACCTTTATAAATGTTTTGAAATATAATAAAGAAACAAGTGTTGCTTAATTTTAGCAAATAAAATTATGCATATCAAGAAGCTAGCGCTTAACTGCAACAAAGAAGGGAGATGTGTTGCTTTACATGAGAAGAAAAGATACCACTACCGAAATGATGAAGTCTTATATTGTAGAAGCTCTTTTTCAATTATTAAACACAAAGAAATTTGATGCGTTGTCAATAAGTCACATTACAGAAAGAGCAGGTGTGAATCGGTCTACTTACTATCGTAATTTTTCATCTAAAGTCGCTATAATTCATTATTTTTTCGAAAAATTAATGATAGAATATGAAGAAATTTATCAGAATAAAAACATCTTTACTTTAGAGGAGTATCTTTCCTCGATTTTTGATTGTTTCTACACCCATAAAAGTGAACTATTAATACTTTATAAAAACAATTTAACCTATCCACTATTAGAAGTTTTTCATAAATACTTTAATTATGAAAACACAGATGAAAGTGTATCACTTACTGAAAGATATAAACTAGCGTATCATGTAGGTGGTATTTACAATCATTTATTATTTTGGTTTTATAGAGATATGCAAGAAACACCATCAGAAATGGTGAAATTATCTTCAGAAACACTAAACAATGGATTCCAACCTAATTTGAACATAGAAAAACGACAATAAATATAACGAATCCGTAAAAAAAAGACACGTATGAACGTATCTTATAAAGCACTTAACTTCATGAACTCACGAGTGAAATCTGCACTTCTTTTAGAAGCTTGTTTTGCATATTCACAAAAGTCCATATGAGAGTTTTCTTTATGGGTGATATCCGATAAAGAACGCAATACAACAAATGGGACTTGATAATGAGCGCATACTTGCGCAATTGCTCCAGCTTCCATTTCAGCGCATATTGCTTCAGGAAAGTTTTCCGCTAATTTATCTAATTGATCTACGCGTGCAATAAATTGATCACCACTCGCAACCAATCCACGATGAACAGTGACGCCCAAGGCATGCAGGGAACGTTCACATACATCTGCTACATCTTTATCCGCTGTAAAACGTAGTCCAATGCCCTCTTTGCCATCTACTGGACTTGTATCAAAGTCATGTTGTACAACATCATCACTAATAACAGCGTCCAAAATATTTTGTGTAGGGTTAAGTCCACCAGCAGTACCAATGTTCACAACACGATCAATAGAGAAGCGTTCCAATAGGATAGTTGTGGACATACTTGCATTCACTTTACCAACACCACTTTTCATCACAAGAAGTGGACGTTCATGTATTGTCCCCTTAAAGAATGAAACTCCAGATTTTTCGATTTGTTCTACATTACTCATAATAGAAGTAATCGCTTCTACTTCTATATCCATAGCTGCAATGATTGCGATCATTTGCTTACCTCTTTTCTACATATGAAGAATTGTTTTTCTCCAGTACAAATTCCAGGTTGTTTGAAATCTGTAAAGATTGCCACATCAAATCCTTGTTTCTCTAACAATTCTTTAATATACACTGGATCATATACTCTTTGTATATGTTGTTCCAAAGTCATGGTGCCATCACTATGATAAAAGGCAAAGTTTTGATAAATACGATCTTCTTCACTCATGATGGTCCACTGTACATCACAATCTCCCATATGCCCAACTTCGTTATATTCTTCTTCGAATTCTTCCAAACGATCTAAAGAATGCATATCCATGATAAAGATTCCTTCATCCTGTAAATGATCCCACACATCTTGAAACAATTGTTCTACTTGTTGCTCTTTTAATACATAGTTAAAACTATCGCACAAACAAAGAATGCCATTGTATTGGCTTTCCACATTAAAGTGACACATGTCCATGACAGACCAGTTCACCAACTCACTGTGCTCTTTTTCTTGTGCTACTTGAATCATATCCGCAGATAAATCACTGGCATCTACTTGATATCCTTCTTTTGCTAGTGCAATGGTGATTTCTCCACTTCCACAAGCAAGTTCTAGTATACGTCCACTTGTTACATAGCGTTTAATAAGTGATAACCAATCTGCAGTTGCCTCATCATCTTTTACTAAAGCATCATAGAAATGGGCTAACTCTTGATACATCATAAAGTAAAGTCCACACTAGGAAGATCTGCATATAACTTCTCTAGTTGGAAATGTTCACGTTCTTCTTGTAAGAAGACATGTACGATAATTGTATCAATATCTACCAATACCCAACGAGATTCACTGTTCCCTTCCATGGAACGAATATCATATCCATGTTCACGAACACGATCTTTGATATTTTGCGCAATTGCGTGTACTTGACGAATATTCGATGCACTACAAATAATAGAATCATCGATGAATGGATTGATGGAACGAAAGTCAAATTTAAGGACATGTTCCCCTTTCTTTTCATCGATTGCTTTTTGTACAATATTTAATAAATCACTCATGTATAATTACTCCTTTATAATTCCTTCTTTTTTCAGATAGGTTTGTTGTTCTTGTTTTACTACTGTAAATCCCTCTTTTAAACATTTCATACTTATTTCAATTTGTTTACTGGAATCATACCCACGGCTTGGATCTAACTTATCTGCGATATATAAGATACGATCGTAATCTGTACGATTACGTCCTTTCACATGATGATAAATTGCTTCACAAATACGGCGGTCATCCATATAAAAATGTTTGCGTATATAATCCGCACCAATATAGCCATGCCAAATGGAACTTGCTTCTTCCATGTTTTGTGGAAGATGTGTTTTCATCCAAATACTCGCTTGCGCTAGTGGTAGTTGTTTACAAACATCATGTGCAATTCCCATAAGATACGCAACGCGTGTATCTAGTTGATGAGCTTTCGCTAATTGTACACATAAGTTTGCGACTGAAACACTGTGTACATATCGCTTTTCATTCATTTTATCTTGGATCATATCTTCTATATATAAACCTTTTTTTCCAATATATCGTAAGACACTTTTAGGGATTCTATATAGTTGATGTCCTGCACGTAGTTGGGTACTAGAAACCCTTACCAAATCCATGGGAACACGTGTTAACCCTTGTGGAAGTGTGTACTTCTCTTCTATCCTAGAAAAGACAAAGAAAGGAATTCTTTTCTTCAATTCTTCACTATCTTTCCATGCATCAAAGTGTTGTCCTTGATCATCTCCAATCAACCAACAAAAAGTATGCATAGGATATCGTCTTTGTAGTTCTTTTACCGTACGTATTGTATACGAACGATCTTCCCATTCATTTTCTAGCGTACATAAGCGCATATGACGGTATGGCTGAATAGCAAGTTTCACCATCATTGCTCGATCTTGAAAACTTGCACATTGTCCTTCTTTTAGAGGTGTTTCTTTTGTAGGCATAAACCAAACCTCATCAATAGAAAGCTTTTTTAGCGCTGTTTTCGCTATTTGTAAATGCCCTACATGAATCGGATCAAAACTTCCTCCTAATACCGCAATTCGCATATTACAACTCCAATTTGTTCTTTTTACTCTTACGATACAACACAAAAGTTCTACCGATAATTTGTACAATTTCACTATGTGTTGCAGCACTTACTTCGATTGCTGCCTCATTTGCACTAATACCACATGTTTTTAATAAAGAAACCTTTACTAGTTCATGAGCTTCTAAGGAATCAGAAATAGTTTTCACTAAATTTTCTGATAATGCATCCTTACCCATTTGAAATAATGCATTTCTTGTTTGCGCAATTCCGCGCAAATAACTCTTTTGTTTTCCTGTTAACATCTTATATCATAGCCTTTCTAAATGTTACATTGCCATTTTTTGGCACAAACACTTTACATGTTTCTACATTTCCACTAATACAAAACCATCCCAAACCATGGATGACAACATCAACCTTATCACGTACATGATGTAATTCAAAAGTACGCATGTCTGTATAATTCTCATCTAGAGCTGGTGATAATAATTCACCTAAATGTTCACTCCACAATTGATTTGCTTTTTCTGCTTTACTACGGTGCAATTTTAATCGATCACTAAAATACGCAACACAGCTCACTTGCTCACAACCAATCAAATCCAAACGCACTAACCCTCCTAGGGATAAGGTTTGGGATTCATAAAACTGATATCCTCTTGCCTTTAATGGTTTTAAAGGAATTAACGTTTTTAATAGCTTGTCATCGATGTGTGTGAGTAAAGAATCCATTCTAGTTAAACCTGGTGTATCATAAATCACAAAGTCATGATGCTCTATTTCATTGAAATCCAAGGTTGTTCCTGGATGTCTTGAGGTAGTTAAATCCTGTGTATCACACATCGCATTTAACAAGGTGCTCTTTCCAGCATTTGCCATTCCCATGACAACCACATCACGTCCATTGCGATAGTATTCCATTGCATATTCTACTTCATCAATGGAATCGTTGTATTCTTTTGTGGCATGTTTTACCAAGTCTCCACAAATTACAATTCCTTTTACTTTAATATCTAAATCCTTTAAACGTGCCATAATGAATTTTGATAGTTTTTCATTTCCAATCGTAACTGGCAATAAATCTCGCTTCGTTGCGACCATGATAATATCTTTTCCCATCAAATGGCGATTAATGCCTGGTAATATATTTGCTTCAAAATCGAATAAGTCTACAACCCAAAGAATTAAGGCATCTTTTTCTTGTACCTTTGTTAGTACTGCATCACTATCAATTCCTTGTTTCATAGAAATTACAACATCATCGTAATGGCGAATACGAAAACAACGTTTACAATAGTCAGCTTCCATCTTAGGTGTATACCCAATGGCTTGTTCATCATGATTTTGTAATACAACTCCACAACCTTTACAGATTTTACTCATCAAATTCTCCCTTCGTCAACTTCTTCGTTACTTTCAATAATTTAAACACTATATTTTCCGCAATTCGGTTGACTTTTGTAAATGATAAATCTCGTTCTACAGCCTGCGCTGTTAAAATCGTATGTAACCCCATCATATTAGCACCTAACACATCGGTCATCAGTTGATCTCCAAGTACCGCGATGTGTTGTTTCGATACCTTTATATCTTTTATGATTCTTCGGTAGGTCTTTGGTAATGGCTTCATAGCGAATGGATAACATAATACATCCAATCCTTTCGCAAATACATGCACACGCTCTTCTACATTATTACTTATAAAAATAACCTGAATACCTGCCTCTTGAATAGCTTTCAAGAATCTCAAAACATCCTCATCTGGCTGTGCAACATCGTGTGGTACTAATGTATTGTCGATATCGCATAGCAACACTTGAATACCATGATCTAAAAGATATTGTACACGCAATGCGCGATAGTTATGTATATAATAGTTAGGGGTAAATAATTTTAGCATAAAATCTCCTTTTTTCAAGCATCATTGTACCATATTTTTCTATCCCCGTGTAGTAAAAGCTTTGGTGCGCGTTAATTATTTACAACTTTCCTATATTCTTTCCTTTACAACGCTATTTTACTATGTTATATTTCATACATACCGAACGTATGTATGTAATGGAGGCGCCATGGCAAGAAATAAATATCCAGAACAAACGATTAAGAAAATACTGGACACAAGTCTTCGACTATTTTCAGAAAAAGGATATGAACAAACAACCATTCAAGATATTGTACATGATCTAGGTATGTCCAAAGGTGCTATATATCATCACTTCAAAAGCAAAGAAGAAATTTTATTAGCTCTAGGAAATCATTACTATAACGATCATGCTATGTTTGGCAATATTAAAGAACGAGATGATTTAACAGGATTAGAAAAAATTCGTGAAATCTTTGTATTGCAACTTTCTAACCAAAGCAAAGCAGATATGGATGTACTCACCATTAACATTTGGAAAGATCCTAAGTTCTTTATGATGGATATGAAAAATAACTTAACTGAGAATCCATTGGCGATTATGGGCATGCTTGAAGAAGGAATGGCTGATGGAAGTATTCGTAAACAAGATGCAAAATGTCTTGCTCAAGTTGTCTTGATGCTTGTGAATTATTGGGTACTTTCCCCTATTACTGGATTTTCCCCAGAAGATTTAAAAACGAAGATTCATTATCTAAGATATTTCACCGATGCCATTGGACTACCTGTTATCAATGATCATGTAGAACAATTAGCGTTTGAATACTTCGATCGCTTAGCAAAAGCTGTTTAATACTACCCTAGTGGTAGTTTATTTAAACCAATATACATACCGTCGTTCGGTATTATAAGAAAGGGAACAATTATGAAACTATTAAAAAACCGCAATTTCTCACTTATGATTTTAGGACAAATCATTTCTCTATTTGGTAATTCTATACTACGTTTTTCTATTTCTTTGTATATTCTTGAAGAGAGTGGCTCCGCCGCAATCTTTGCGACAATTCTCTCCATTTCTATTCTTCCAACAATCTTGTTGTCCCCTATTGGTGGAATTCTAGCGGATCGTGTGTCTCGTAAACATATCATGTTGGTATTGGATTTTATTACATCTGCGATTATTTTTGGATTCTCTCTATTTGCCTTACAAGGAAATGTCCCTATTTTTATCATCGCAACAGTAATGATTTTATTATCTATCATTCAAGCATGTTATCAACCATCTGTGCAATCTAGTGTACCCTTATTAGTAGAGAGCAATGAACTTGTTACTGCCAATGGATTGGTTGTGCAAATCAACGCATTATCTACCTTATTAGGACCCATCCTAGGAGGAATTTTATTTTCCTTCATTCCTTTCCCCAATTTATTATGGATTGCGGCCGGGAGCTTCTTTTTCTCTGCAATCATTGAATGCATTATGAAAATACCTTATCAAAGAATGGAACGTAAAGAAAACGTCATCAAAACATCTTTATCAGATATAAAAGAAGGTATGCATTTCATCATGAAAGTAAAGCCTACACTCTTTGGTTTATTGATTATTCTTGCATTGTTAAACATGGTTTTATCAAGCCTACTTACGGTTGGTCTTCCAGTTATATCCAATATCACCTTACAATTACCTCCTATTTTCTACGGTTGGTTAGAGGCAAGTATTGCGATAGGTTCTATCGTTGGTAGTATTGCATTATCTGTTTTCTTCAAAAAAACAACCATAAAAGAATCTTATAAATTTTTATTATTTGGAAGTATCGCGGTTTCTTTGATTGGTGTCGCATTACTTTTTAAAGATAGTGCCTATATGAGCTATGCTCTTGTCTTATTTGCAAGTGTGCTTTCTATGGCATTTGCGGCTATATTTAATATTTTAGCACAAACCTATCTACAACAAGCAACTCCTGAACATCTCTTAGGAAAAGTAAGTTCCTTTGTCACAATGATTGTGATGTGTTCTTATCCAATTGGTCAATCCCTTTACGGTTACTTTTTTGAAGTATTTTCAGATCAACAGTTTTTCATTATCTTTATCGCAAGCATCTTATCAATCATCATTTCATTACAAACGAAAAGAAAACTAAAAGATATATAATTCCCCTTTGATTATGATACAATAAGTATATTATTGGAGGTTATTTATGAATACAAATATCAAAAAAGAAACGATTGAATACGTTACAAGAAAGTTAATTGAAACACCTAGTCCTGTTGGATATTATGAACAAATTCAACCAGTATTTGAAGAATTAGCACACCAATATGGCTATGAAGTAAGTTATGATCGTAAGCGAACTGCTTATATAAAAGTAGAAGGAAATGATACTAGCAAAACTATTTGTGTAGGAGCTCACTTAGATACAATAGGTCTTATGGTACGTCATATCTGTGATAATGGTACTCTTGAACTAAGAAATTTGGGTGGTGTCAATTATAATAACTGTGAAGGATGTAGTGTTCACATTCATACAAGGGATGATCGTTTCTATACTGGATTGCTGGTATGCAAAGCACATTCTACACATGTATTTGATGAAGCAAGAAGTGATGTTCGTGAAGAAGCAAATATGATGGTCATCTTAGATGAACCAGTTACTACTGCACAACAAGTACGTGATTTAGGAATTGAACATGGAGATATTATTTCGATTGACCCTGATTATCACTATACAGAAAAAGGTTATATAAAATCACGTTTCATCGATGATAAGGCTGCAGTTGGTGCTGTATTTGCAGTGCTTGAACTTATGAAGCAACAACAGATAAAACCAGCATATACTACGTTGTTTGCTTTCCCATTATATGAAGAGATTGGACATGGTGGAGCATATTTACCACCTGAAGTCGAAGAATATGTTGCCTTAGATATAGGTTTGATTGGACCAGATCATACAGGGAGTGAGTACAAAGTATCCATTTGTGCGAAAGACAATTACACCCCATATGATCGTGAACTTACAAGTAAACTTATTCATCTAGCTAAACAAAACGAGATTGCATATAGTGTAGATGTATTTTACCATTATGGTACAGATGCAAGTGCAGCGATTCGTGCAGGAAACAATGTCTATGCCGCAGCTTTTGGAATGGGATGTTTTGCATCGCATGGGATGGAGCGATGCCACATTGATGCAGTAGTAGAAACTTCTAACTTATTATTGGCTTATATATTGAGCAAATAAAATGCATGTTATAAAAGTCAAGGATCACCCTGAAAAAGCAGAGAAAGCCATTCTTTGGTTTCATCAAAAATGGAAGTACCCACTCATCGCCTATCAAAAGAGTATCCAAGCATCATTTACCTCTGCTATTCCCGCTTGGTATATAATCGAAAATGATCATAATGAAATCATCGCTGGTGCTGGACTGATTGAGAACGACTTCCATGACCGTAAGGACCTTCATCCTAATATATGTGCCATATGGGTGGAAGAAAGCTATCGTAGACAAGGTATCGCAAAACAACTATTGCAACATATATGTAAAGATGCATCTAGCATGGGGCTAGCACACTTGTACCTTGTTACTTCTCATACAAGCTTTTATGAACAATGTGGTTGGAGTTTTTTAACCATGGTAAAAGATGCGGATGGTAGTGCTTTACGTATGTATAGGATCGAATTAAAAAAATAAGACAACGCGTCTTATTTTTTCTTTCGATCCTTTTTCTTATCTTCCTTTTGAAATTCTCGATAGATTTTCATAAAGGCTCTTTTTTCTATGCGAGAAACATAAGAACGAGAGATTCTTAGTTGTTTTGCAATTTCTCTTTGTGTTAATTCCTCTTGTCCATATAAGCCAAATCGCTTTGTAACGATTTCTAATTCTCGATTATCTAATACATGAATGAAGCGTTTTAGTTTCTCAATGTTATCTGCTACCATCATATCATCTATGATGCTCGTTGTTTCAGGAGAAGATATGGCATCAATCAACATAATCTCACTTCCATCCTTATCTGTCGCGATTGGTTCATTTAAGGATACATTTTGAAAGTAATTCTTTGAACTACGTAAGTACATTAAAATCTCGTTTTCAATACACTTCGATGCGTACGTGGTAAGTTTATGTCCCTTTTCTGGTTTAAAAGAATCAATTGCCTTAATCAATCCAATGGTACCAATACTGATTAAATCTTCTGTCTGTTCCTTTTTGAAATCATATTTCTTTACGATATGCGCAACCAAACGAAGGTTGTGTTCAATCAATTTGTTTCTAGCTTCTTCATCGTTCTTAGACAATAATTCAATAAATTTTTCTTCGTCTTGTTTATCGAGTGGTTGTGCAAAGGAATTACTACGAATGTATCCTACATAACACAACGCATTAGAGAGTACTTCGAATATGGTTGTAAACATGTTATCACCTATTGTACTATATGAAATTTTAAAGAAAGTTAGAAGTAAAGAAAAAGACTATTTCTCTGTCTTATAGATATCCTTTATAATACACAGGAAATGTCATCTTTTCATTGATTTTTTCTAATGCAATTTCAAATCCATCGATATCAAATATCGCAACATCGATATAGGAATAGTATTCCCCTACAGCTCCACCCATAGTTCGTGCAATTGACATTGGATACAACAAATCATGTAGCTCTTTTTCCAATTGTTGACGAACAAGTGCTTCTTTTTCATCATCGTATAATACTTCGTAATATAAGAAGCCATATTCCCCACCTAAATTTACAAAGTCCTTACATGTATCATATTGTTTATTTAACAATTCTTCTTGTAATTGTGGATTGGTAGTGATAATAAGTTTACGATCATTACGTAACGTTTCACTCACTGGTTTTTCATCCAATTTATAGGCAAGATATATAGACAAAGGATCATGATATTCCATCCAATCACGTTCTACAATGATATCACAGATATCTTCATATAAGTTTGGAAGTAAACATACATCTTCTTCATCACTTTCTTCATCTAGAATTTCCACATGAGAAATACGTGCTTCGAATTCTAATTCTCCTAGATATAGTTCTAGCATATAGGCCGTTATAGAACTCTTCTTATCATCTTCTAATTCTTTTAATCCTTCACAATATACTTTTAGTAGAAGTGTCTTTGATGTATCATCGATTGTATAATACACTTTGAAGTCTGCCCCAGTATATTGTTTTCCTTGAATTTCCAATACAGAGTTCAAAGCTTTTTCACTTAAAGGTTGACGAAAGGCATTGATAATCCAGTCTTCACTTAGTTGTTTGGGCGCATCTTTCTTTAGAAGAGCTGCCGCTAGTTGTGAAGTTTTATTACCTGCTGTATCAAATGTCATTTCATAAAAACCAGTTTCACTCATTTCAATTTCCATTTTACAAGCACTTATGGTTTTCAAGTGTTCATTAAAATCTAACAACATACGTTGTACTTCTTGTGCATTACTTTCTTTTAAAGCTGTTTCTAAATCGTTTTGGTTTTGTGTAAAATACTTCCAAAAGTTTTGTACTCTATGTTTTAAATTCATTTGGATTCCTTTTCCCTTCTGTTCAATAAATTGTATTGTATAACATCATCGTTTTCATGAGAAATTGTACTCATCAACATAAAACCATATCGTTCATATAGCTTTAAGTTTTCTTTATGATGGGTTTCCATCGTGATATCACAATGACGCAAGCTTGCTTCTTCAACAATTTGCTCTAGCATTGTACCCGCAAGCCCTTGTCCGCGCTTTTCTTCACGTGTTGACAATAAGTCTAAGTGTAAGTAATCTTCCCTTACGAAGTCTTTAATCCATCGTGAGGTAAACATATCCCAACAAGAGATTAAATGACGTATCCCACTCCAAGAAAAGAGTCGAATAATAACAATTAACATCTTTAAGTTCAATGAAACTACGCGTAAGCAATATCGTTTGTTTTCTAATGCGGAATCAAATACCACCATAATACAATCTTGTTTCTTATCATTGGCAACAAAATAACAATATGGTCGTATAAGTTGTATGTAATGTTTGAAATATTTATTTAAAAATAATTCACGTTTTTTATCATCTTTAAATAAAGTACAGTATAAATCGTCCATGTAGAAATCTTTAGCGAAGGTTTTATAAAGTCGATCTATTTCATGATCGCTCAAATAATATAAATCTGCTAGTGCCATGTTTACACTCCATTCTTTTCAGTCATGTATTATATCATAGATTCTTCTTCTAGTACAAGTCACTACAACTGCTATCCCAACTAGAAAAGACAATGCTACCTCATTTGGAAGAATAACATTGTCTATTGGGTGTGCTTAATATCTTATGATGGAACTAGACGAGATTTTAATTTCTCTAAGATTTTCTTTTCTAATCTTGATACTTGTACTTGTGAAATATGCAGTTTAATCGCAATATCCTCTTGTTTCATAGCCAAATCATAACGATAATGCAACAACAATTGTTCTCTTTGTTCTAAGCGTGATACTTCATCACGTAAAGAAACCATCATCACAATGTCTTCTTCATTTTGATTGCTAATTTTATCTTCTAAAAGAATTGGAGAACCATCGTTTTCATATATTGTTTCATCCAATGAGTATATGAACTGATTGGCTTCAAATGCTAAGATAACATCACTCACATCCATCTGCAAAGCATTTGCTATCTCTTGATACGTAGGGTCTCGATTAAGTTTTTGCATTAAAACCTCTTTTGTCTTAATCATTTGTAGGTATCCTTCTTTTAAAGATCTAGAAATACGAATACTTCCATCATCTCGAAAGAATCGTTTAATTTCGCCCATAATAATAGGAACTGCATATGTAGAAAATTTCACTTGATAACTAGTGTCAAAATTATTCAATGCTTTCATTAACCCCACGCAACCAATTTGAAATAGATCATCTTGTGTCACCCTTTGTTTTGAAAATCGTTTCACAATAGAATACACAAGTGCACTATTTTGTTTTACAAACTGGCTCTTTGCCTCTTCATCCCCTGTTTTGATCTTTGTGATCAATTCTTCATTAGTCGCTTGCGTTTCCATTTGGAATTCTTTTCGTGATCTCTACTAATGTCCCGCTCCCCTTTTGTGATGTCACATGAAATTGATCTGCGAATGCTTGCATAATTGTCATTCCCATTCCACTTCTTTCTAAATGTGCTTTGCTTGTGTACATTGGTTCCATCACTTGTTCGATATCCTCAATACCACAACCTTCATCACGTACTTCCATATGTATACATTCTTCATCATAAAACACATGTAGTTTTACCATACCTTCTTCTTTTTCATACCCATGAATCATAGCGTTAACAACTGCTTCCGCTAACATTGTCTTTAACTCCATTACGCAATCCATCGGTAAATTCAATGGCATTAAAAATGCAACAACACTCGTTCTAGCAAACGATTCATTCTCTAATCTACTTAAAAATTCCAATTTCATCTCGTTCATAATTTAACCCCATTCCTCTCATGTTTCATAATCTGAAACACACCAGACATCTGAAACAATACCTGATTGCTCTTTGATAGATTACATAAAACAAGTTCACTGTTCATCTTCAGTAGTTGTTTATAACGTGCTAAAACAAATCCAATACCTGTACTATCGATAAACGTAACTTCTTCAAAATCCATCATTACTTTTTCTGGCTTATATTTCTCAATTAAATCAATGCATATTTGTTTGAGATTACATACGCTCAGGTTATCGAAATCTCCATAAAAATAAAAATATAAGATTCCATTAGAATATTGATGTTTCATAATTTCCTCCATTCCTCCGCGCTTCGCACGCGGGCACAAATATTTTATGAAACTACTACAATTCCAAGTGCTGTTATGCTACCATATAAGAGAGGTAGTATACTACAGAGCACGTGGAGGTGAGTAGGTAATTCTTACTCAAGAATATCCTGAATAATTATAAGTTGCCGTCATCTTTTCAAGCACAAATAAGTAGGACTTTGAGCCTGTACACTTATAATTGATTCATCAATTTAAGTCGAATAGCTTAGATGACAGTCAATGCTACCTCTCTTCTTTCAATGAAAGGAGAGTTTTTTTATGAAGATTGTTCGTCCTATTTGCTGTGGTATGGATGTCCACAAAAATCTTATTGTTGCCACCATTGGTATTACTGATTTAGACTCTCGTATTACCAAATACATCCAAGAAGATTTCTCAACCCTAAATTTTGATTTGCTTCGCTTGAAGAATTGGCTTAAATCCTATGATTGCTTTGACGTTTGTATGGAATCTACAGGCAAGTATTGGATTCCTATTTTCAACATTTTAGAAGATGAAATCAACGTCTTCCTTACACACCCCAAATATGTTAAAGCTATCAAAGGTAAGAAAACTGACAAGAAGGATTCAAAATGGATTTGTGATTTATTCAAACACGATCTCATCAAGTTTTCTTTTATTCCTCCCAAAGAAATCAGAGCTTTGAGAGAAATTTGTCGATACCGATATAAACTGATTTGTATGCGCTCTAGCGAACGTAATCGGTATCAAAACTGCATGACTGTTTCAAACGTTGGTTTAGCTAGTGTAGTCAGTGATCCATTTGGAAAAACCGCTACAGCCATCATGCAGGAAGTTTTATCTTCCGACGTTATTAATGATGCTAAGATTCTAAAACTGATTCATGGTTCTTGTAAAAATAAAGACAAAATCCTGGATTCTCTACTTGGTTCAAAAATCGAAACAGATCAGCGCTTCAAAATGACAGAATCCATGCATCATATGGAAGAACTATCTGCACATATTCTTTCTTGTGAATTAGAAATGGTCAAACGCGTCCTTCCTATGATGGATCAATGCACTCAAATAGCCAAGCTTAAGGGCTTTGGGATGCTATCTGCTATCGTTGTCATTTCCGAAATTGGAATTGACATGCATCAGTTTGAATCTGACAAACAACTTGCTTGTTGGGCTGGTCTTGCTCCTGCAAATAATGAGAGCGCCAAAAAGAAGAAATCCGTTCGTATTTCTAAAGCTGGACAGTATCTGAAACCGTTACTTGTTCAATGTGCTTTAGCCGCTACCAAAGATAAAGAATCTTATTTTGGATTAAAATATAGTAGAATCAAAAACGTCGTGGTCATAAGAAAGCAATTATTGCAATTGCTAGAATGTTGCTTGTTTCAATTTACCACATGCTACTAACTGGAGAAACATTTAATCCCTCTGATATTGAATCTTTTCAGAACCCTAAGCCATTTCAATCATTCAATTTAACACCAGATATTGCATTACAATTTCTTCAACAATCAGGGTATGATATATCTTCTGTTCAACTTCCACCTTGTTCTTGAGTTTTGATAAATGCTTTAAATTTTTCACTAACTTCTTTTTAGGTTTGTCTTTTTTTATACTATCATCACTTTTTGTTTCACACTTCATTCACCTCCACGCTTACTTCTTGGGTTAACGTTCCTAAATCTTCTTTCTTCACTTTGATACGTTCCATTTCTGCTGGCAATAAGTATCTTTTCTTAATCGTTTTAATAATGCGTTCTCCATCTTTTATAACTACCTCTACATGCTTACAAGGAAGTGTTGGTCGAAAACAAATTGTGATATCTTTTTGAGGCGTGGATGATACATATTGAGGCATTACATAAGATACACCTTGTTTTGCGATACAACGAATATCACGACTTCCTCGTACTTGATGAAGGATATCATTGGCGGCACTCTCTCCTGCTTCACTTGCCTCCATACTTACATAATCCACGATATCATGCACATGCAAAGCATTTCCACATGCATAAACATGAGGAATATTGGTTTCAAAGTATTCATTTACAACCGCACCTTTGGTTCTTGCGTCTAATGTAATTCCTGCACTTACTCCAAGTTCATTCTCTGGAATCAATCCAATGGATAATAATAAGGTATCTACTTCAAAGGTTTTCTCTGTTCCTTTCATAGGACGTTTTTGTTCATCAACTTCTGCAATTACAATACGTTCCACATGATCTTTCCCTTGAATATCCACCACTGTATGAGATAGATATAAAGGTATATCGTAATCCTTTAAACACTGTACGATATTCCTTGTTAAACCATTGCTATAAGGCATGATTTCCGCAACACCAACTACATTTGCTCCCTCTAGTGTCATTCTTCTTGCCATGATCAAACCAATATCACCACTTCCAAGTATAAACACTTTCTTTCCTACACGAATATTTTCAAGGTTTAAATAACGTTGCGCACTTCCTGCTGTATATACTCCTGGAAGACGCTTTCCTGGAATTTGTATTGCTCCACGATTTCTTTCATAACATCCACTCGCAAATACAATACTCTTTGCTTGTACCCACACATATCCTTCTTCATCATTTACATATAATACTTCTCGATCTTCGTGTACTTCTAAAACAGTCGTATTAATTTTATAGGCAATACCTTCTTTTTCTACTTGTTCCATATAACGTTGCGCATACATCGGTCCACTTAATTCTTCTTTAAATACTTGCAAACCAAATCCATTATGAATACATTGTTGTAAGATACCACCCAATTCTTCACTGCGTTCTAAAATTAAAATATCTTCAATCCCCATTTCTCTTGCCTTTAATGCAGCGCTCATACCTGCACTACCCCCACCAATGACTACCATATCGTATCGTTTCATTATCTTACCCCCTTGCTTACTTCAAAGTAAGTTTCACCATCATATGGGACTTCCTCTAATGGAATATTTAATTCTCTAGCTAATATTCTTGCGACTTCTATTTCACAAAATCCACCCTGACATTTCCCCATGCCTGGGCGCACACGTTTCTTAACTCCTTTGATGCTACGTGCGCCACAAGGACGATGTATACAATCCACAACTTCCTGTTCACTAATTTCTTCACAACGACAAATGATATGTCCAAATGCTTTATTATGTTTAATAAGTACTTGTTTCTCAGTAAGAGATTTATCCTGCATGCGTTCTTGTACCATACGATGCTGATACTTTGCTTTACGTTTTAAATTCATGGCAGGAAGAACGAATTCATTCACCACATATTCTCCAATGGCTGGTGCACTCGCAAGGCCTGGTGAATCAATGCATGCACAATGAATAATCTGTTTGCTAGCTTTTGAATACTCACAAAAGAAATCATTATCATTTCCTGTTGGACGAAGTCCACTATACGTATGAATTACTTCTTGATAAGGAACATTCGTTAATGTCTTTGATAGTTTTTCTTTTACACTTGCTAGTCCTTCACTTGTTGTAGAAGTATCTTCATCCATTTCTAATTCACTATTAGGACCTAATAAAGTATTTCCATGAACAGTAGGAATTGCCAAAACCCCTTTTCCTACTTTTGTAGGTACTGGATATATAATTTCATTTACAAATCCCTTTGCTCGTTTGGATAATATGAAATATTGCCCTCTCTTTGGTGTAATATGAAACAATGGATTTTCTTCGATCATCTCCATCACTCTTTGTGCACCAATACCCGCAGCATTGATCAACATATCCACTTGATAGGTTCCTTTTGTAGTCGTAACACATATCACATTGTCTTCTTTCTTTACATCTATGACTTCTTCACCTAGTTTGATATCACAAGCATTTAACAAGCATTCATCCAACAAAGCATTGCACACTTCCCATGGTGTAATCACTGCTGTACTTGGAACATCCATTGCTTTTGTCACCGCTTCTGAAATATTAGGCTCACGTTGTAAAATCTCTTGACGAGTCAAATAGGTTACATCGATATTTCTTCGTACTGCTCTTTGATACAACGTTTCCAATTCTTTTTCTTCCTCTTCTCCACAAGCCGCAACAATCGCACCACATTTTACATAATCTACATGAAGCTGTTTACAAATGGATGGATACATATCCGCTCCTCTTTTGTTCAATTTTCCCTTTAGTGTTCCTTCTTCTGGATCATATCCTGCATGTACAATAGCACTATTTGCGGCACTCACTTCTTCACAAATATCGTGATGTTTTTCAACAATCGTAACGTGCACATCAAACTGCGACAACTCATGGGCTATAAAACTTCCTATAATGCCCGATCCAATAACCATAATCTCTTTCATATTTATCCTCCTAACAACACAAAAAAACGAGATACCAAAAAATGATTTCCTCATCTGATACTCGTTTTCTCTATCAACTATTAACTTTTATGAATTTATTATAGCATCTACTCCATGAATTGAACAGTCAAACTTTCGCATTTTACAAAATTCAACATAAAAAAGATCCAAACCAAAGTCAGGATCTAATATTTTGATTTAAAGAATTCCATTATATTACGGAGGGATTGTATAAGTTCTTGTTCTTTATCAAGTTCAAGTTCATTTAACAACTTCTCAATCATCTCATCATGAAAACGACTATGTTCTTCAAGTACATGATTTGCTTTATCCGTAAGTTGTAAACGTACGATACGTTTATCTTTTTCATCCTTTAAGCGTTCTACATATCCTTTTTTTACTAGCTTTGAAGTAGAAACTGTCAACGTTCCTTGTGTTACCATCAAACGTTTCGCAATTGCTGACATCATTTTTGATTCGCTTTTTTCTATATTTTCTAGAATATGTACTTCTGTCATAGATAATGTTACACCATGATCACGTAGATTTTTTTCTTCTATCAATAAGATATGGTTAAATAAATCTACTAAAAGCTCATTTAATGTATGACGTGTATTCAACATGTTTTCTCCTCCTTTACTAAGGATATTTCTATATTGTCTTATCTTCAAGAAAAAGCACCTGTAAGGTGCTTTTCATATGTTTGAATTATTTGCTTAATGCTTCAATTAATTCAGCTTTTTTCATTGTAGAAAAACCTTCTACATTTTTTTCTTTTGCAAGATCGCGTAATTCAGCAACTTTTAAAGAAGCTAAATCTGTTGTTTCAGTTTTTGCTACTGCTTTTTCAGCTTTTACTTCTTCCTTAGCAACTGGAGCTTCTACTGCAGCTACAGCTTTAGGATTAGCGATTGCTTTTTTTGCAGTTTCAACGATTGCAGTGAATCCTGCAGCATCATGAATTGCAATTTCAGCTAACATTTTACGGTTGATTGTAACGTTCGCTAATTTTAAACCATGCATTAATTTAGAATATGAAATATCGTTCATTCTAGCTGCAGCGTTGATACGTGCAATCCACAATTTACGCATATTACGTTTTAAATCTTTACGGTCATTGTATGCATATTTGAATGAATGCATAACTTGCTCATGAGCAGTTTTATATAAAATATGTTTAGCTCCAAAATAACCTTTTGCTAATTTTAATACTTTTTTTCTTCTCTGACGTGTTGTATATCCACCTTTAACTCTTGGCATTGTTTATTCCTCCTCTATTTCACTAACATCTGTTTGATACGTTTGAAATCTGTATCATGTACAGTGCTAGACTTTCTTAAGTGACGTTTCTGTTTTGTTGTTTTCCCATGGAAACGGTGAGAAGTATAAGCATGACTTCTTTTTAATTTTCCTGAACCAGTCTTTTTAACACGTTTTGCTAGTCCACTATGTGATTTCATTTTTGGCATTAGTAGTACCTCCTCTTATTAATGTTAACTATTTTTTCTTTGGTGCCAATACGCAAGACATTGTATTACCTTCAAGAAGAGGTCTCTTCTCAACGTTCGCAATATCTGCTATTTCTTCAGTGAAGCTATTCATAATTTTTTTACCAACTTCAAGTCTTGTAATTAAACGTCCTCTAAAACGCATATCTACTTTAACCTTCATTCCGTCTTCGATCCATTTACGTGCATGACGCATTTTTGTATCAAAGTCGTGTTTATCAATAACTGGTGATAAACGAATTGGCTTCACCTCCGTAACCTGCTGATTACGTTTCGCTTCTTTTGCCTTTTTCTGTTGCTCAAAACGATACTTTCCATAATCAAGCACCTTACATACAGGTGGAATCGCTTTAGGCGCAACACATAACAAATCAAGTTCTTGATTGTATGCAATTTCTAAAGCTTCACGACGCATCTTAACACCAAGCTTATCTCCGTTTGCGTCAATAACCATAACTTCTTTAAACTTGATTTTTTCATTGACTAAGTCGTCGTTTACATTGTTAGGAATAACTTTCTTATTTATAATAGACACCTCCATTTGCTGCCATAAGAAAAGCGGGTACACATTATGCACCCGCTCAATAACCATACTCATAATTTCTTTACGATATGATGTAGCTTTTACCTATGCCTTAAGACATCAGGTGAGAAGGGGTGCTTCTAACTTTCCACTAACTTTTCTGCTTGTTAATGATAACACACCTTTATACACTCGTCAATCTTTTTTTATTTAAGTTTATAATTGGAAGGAATACGTATCCCAATTCCTGGCAACAACAATTCTTCCATTTGATTTCCTTGTGCTAATGCTTGCTGAATTGCCTTTGCATTTGCACTATACTGAAGCACGTTTTCAATCACATCTCGTGATAACATCTCATTGTTTAAATGTTCAAACACACAATCTTTTACCAATTCATAACTAGAGACCTGATCTTTATGAAATTCTTTTGTTTCTTCCCCTTTTCGCACCAAATAAACTGCATCTTTAAACTCCACCTTTGCATAAGCATATATACAATAGAATTCAGGAATCATAGAAAATATTTCATACGCTAGGGATTCATCATTACATTGTTTCAACAATTGCTTCCGAATAGCTTTATATTCTTCCACTGATTTGCACTTATCAAAACTATGGATTGCTTGTAGTATCACTTGTTTTATATTCACAACTTCTTCTATAAATGGCTGTGCTTGTTCATCTACTTTCATTAATAAAATCCCTTGTTTTTCTGTATGGTATGCATCCAAACAATTCCACTCTTCTGCATACGCAATCATTTTCTCACTCAGTGCACTAATCTCTTTCCCATTGATTTTCACTTCGCAAATAACATTATCTTTATTCTTTGAGGCAAAAGTGCGAATCCAATACACTTTATCATTGCGAACATACCCCAACAAATCTTCTCTTAACATATCCCAGAAGTCACCTTCTAAGACGCCTTCACGTCGTCCCACACCATTGATTTCGCTTCGATAAAGCGCATATTCATCTTGAACAACACGTTCCTTATGCATAATAGTACCTGGTGTTAACGCTTCTAAATAAAGGGCTAATATATGTTCATAGAAACTTTGTGCAGCATTATGTATAGCATCCACCAACGTATCTCCACTTGCCGCAACAGATTCTACAATAGGTTCTTGTAACCATTCATGATGAAGTTGATATACAATCTGAGCAACATTGTCTTGTAAAGAAGCGACATCTGCATATACATAGATATCATAGTCTTCTATGATAAAAGCATCCTTACGAACCTGTCCATTGCAAAGGGGTACAAGTGAAGTCAATGCCAAAATATCATTATTCTCTAACGATTCCTCATCGTTACGTTGTTTATTTTTTCGAAATAACACAAGCATCTTCCTCTCCATACGATATGTTTTATTATACAACATTTCTCCTTTTCTTTCTAGGTTTCCACTCGCAAACCACAACATCACATATTCCAAATGATTGGCTTTTTTTATAAAATTGTCTTGTTTTTTTTTATATATTTGATATAATAACCTAGCAAGTAAAAAGATATGACTTCTTAGCTCAGCTGGCAGAGCAACTGACTCTTAATCAGTGGGTCCAGGGTTCGATTCCCTGAGAGGTCACCATGAAAAAAATAACCTTTGAATAGAAATTCTTATTCGAAGGTTTTTTTCTTCTAAAAAAGCATCCTCTAGGATAAGAGTGATGCTCGTATTGCTTATCTATTTAAAATCATCTGTTTCATGATGTCTCTCCAATGTTTACAATAAGCTTTATCGCAGTATTTATGTTCTATACTGCACATACATTTCTGTTTTTGTGTATCTTTCTTCATATTTCACTCTCCTTTCCACACATGAAATACACCTATCGGTGTTCATAATACATATAATTATATGAGATAATACGTTTACGAATTCAATATTTCAGTTTTTATAGTATAACACAGAACCACAAAAAAAGCGAACATAGTAAAACGTTCCCATTTCAATGAGCAGAAACAGGAACGCTTTTTTTATCTTGGAATCCTTATTTGTTGCCCGCTATAGATTAGGCTTGGATTTGCGATTCCATTGTATTGTGCTAATGCTTGATACGTGGTTCCATAATTTGCCGCAATACCACTCAATGTATCTCCTGGTTTTACAATATAAACTATATCGCCACTTCCTCCTGGTACACTCTTCTCATCATCAATGACTTGATCATTTGCCCATCCAGTTCCATGATTGATAAGATATGGATGCTCTGCCCCAACGATTACTTTGGTAATGACACCTTCTTTGATTGCTAGAGCGGATTTGGGATACCAATTCCCTCCATTGCTCTGTGTCCATAATCCAGTGTAAGTAACTGGTGTTCCTACAGCATATTTAGGGGTTGGGGATGGAGTTGGTGGTGTAGGATCTACGGTTGGAGTTCCATACCCATTTAATCCTTGTTCCTTGATAATCACTGGATAATCATAATAGGCGTAATCCATATCCAATCGTCCATTATGGCCTGGTATAGAACCATCACTTGTATACTGCCACATTCCATAAGGTAATGAATAGCTATTAGTAATTGCCCATTGTGCAACCCATTTATCAAAGCGATCCAATCTACTTGAATTTATACGATTGGTTAACCAATCAAGATTCGCATAAATCCCTGCATAGAATCCTGCTTGTTCCAAAGCATCACAGGTGTAGTAACAAGTCTCTACATTCATTTCATTACGAACATTCAAACTCGCTTTCCATCCATCCGCATCTTCCATATCAATATAACATGGATACAATGGTTTACATGACTTGCACAGCCCAATAAATCCATCTGCTTCTACTTTCATTTCCTCTTTATTACTTACATAAGAATAGTGATACAATCCATAAGGAATCCTTAAGCGATCACATTCCTTCACATTGCGTCGAAATTGTTTATCTTCTACAAAGTGTCCCCAACTAGAACGAATGATCACAAAAGACAAACCCTGTGCTTTCATATTCTCCCAATTGATAACACCATTGTGTTCAGATACATCAATCCCTCGTATTGGCATACATATTCCTCCTTCCCTCACATACTACGTGGTGATCGCAATATGGTATATGTATTTGTGTACGTGAAAGAAAAAAAGCACCTACGTGCTCTATAAATCTAATTGAAGAATATAATCATCCATGATAAAGCCATTGCCAATATCGCTTTCTACAGAATCTACAACATAGAAGTTCTTTGCTTTATATACATCTAAACTGTGAGTATTGTATTTATTACAAGTTAAATAGATTGCTTTTTTGTGATGTTCTTTCGCAAAAGCAATGGCTTGTTTTAACATCGCAGAAGATAATCCTTTTCCACGACTTTCTTTTTGTAAATATAGTTTACTCAAGAACAAACGCTCTTCCTCTAACTTTACACCACAATATCCAATTAAGGTTTGCTCTTCATACGCTAGAAAATAGGTATAGTCTTCCTCTTCTATCGCATGCTTAATTGCTTTATAGCTTTGAAACTTCTCCACCATATATTCAATTTGTTCTAGTGTAATTATATTGATAAAATATTCATGCCAAATTTCATTCGCCTTTTGCGCAAGTTCTTTTAATTGTTCATCCGTTTTACACATGATAATTTCCATAAAGTACCTCCATATTTTCTTTTTATTATAGGACGAGACTTCGAAAATGTCTACGAAAATATAGAATCAATTAAAAATAAATATGCAAAAAGAAGTCCTTTTCCAAGAACTTCCCTTATCGTTTTATAGGTTATGTAGGGCGTCTACCCATTTTTGAATCAATGCTTCTTCTTTTAAACTTCGATTGGCATTGCTTGTACTTGGTACATATATACAAGAAACTTGTAAGTGAGAAAAATATTTCTGATACAAATCATAACTCTTCTTCCCATTACATAGAACTGTTGTGATTTGTGGATATTGTTTTAACAGTGCTTCGATATCGTTTACAACAACATTTCGAATGGCGCTATCTAAACTCCCCTCTCGCTCACAACTACCAATCACATCCCATAATATCAAATGTTGTGTTTGGATGATGTTCTTCTTTTCTTCATAGGAATCTATCGGCATATCATAACATACATGCATGATGTTCCAAAAGCGATTATGTTTAAATCCATAGTATTCTTGTTTATCAAGTGAGGTTACACTTGGCATAGAGCCTAGAATTAACGCTTTCGGCTCCTTTGACAAAATTGGATCTAACCCTTTTAACAAACTTCTTCTCCTATGAGATCATGAGGAAGAGCGCTTGTTATGTTTACATTTACAAAGCTACCAAATGGTATGTAGCGTTCACTTTTAAACATAACAATCCCATCGACTTCATCTGGTGCACTACTAGCACCTCTTCCGCGATACATTCCAGTCAATCCCTCTTGATCTTCAACCAATACTTCGATTGTTTTTCCAATCATTGCTTTTTGATTTTCATAAGATATTTCTTCTTGACGTTTCATCAAATGCGCAAGACGTGTTTCTTTTTCTTCTTCACTCACATCTTGTTTCATTTCAAAAGCAGGTGTATCTTCTTCTGGCGAATACGTAAATGCGCCCATACGATCCCAATGTACATCTTCTACAAATCCCATCAATTCATCAAAGTCTTCTTTCGTTTCTGTTGGGAACCCAATAATAAACGTTGTACGCAGTGTCGCTTGTGCAAATGTAGCACGAATCTTTTTCACAAGGGATAGTACCTCTTCCTTACTACCTCTACGATTCATTGCTTCCAACATACGATTGTTCGCATGTTGCATAGGAATATCGAAATATGGTAACACTTTTGGTAATTTCGCCATTCCCTCTATCAACTCTTCATCAATTTCATCTGGATACATATATAATATACGAATCCAATGAAATCCTTCGATTTCATGTACCTTCTGTAAAAGATCTAACAAGGAGCGTTTCTCATACAAATCCACACCATACTTTGTAGTATCTTGTGCAATTAAAACAAGTTCTTTTACACCACGCTTCGCAAGTTCTTTTGCCTCTACGACCAATTGTTCCATAGGAAAGCTTACATTCCCTCCACGAATCAAAGGAATTGCACAATAGGTACAACGATTGCTACATCCTTCTGCTATCTTTAAGTATGCACTCCAAGGTTTTGAAGAAACTTTGCGTTCGCATTTATCATAGCTAATCAAATCTTTTCCATTTAACAATTCCCCTAATATCTCATGAAGATGAGGGTACTCTTTAATACTAATCACCGCATCAATTTCAGGTATCTCTTGTTGTAGAGTATCTTTATAGCGCTGCGCTAAACACCCTACCACAATTAACTTCTTACAATTTTGCTGTTTATATTCTGCCATTTTAAAGATTGTGTTAATTGCTTCTTCTTTTGCAGAATTGATAAATCCGCATGTATTGATAATAATCGCCTCTGCTTCTTGTGCATTGGCAACCAATTCATGTTGTCCACTCGTAATCATGCCCATCATTTTTTCACTGTCCACTAGGTTTTTACTACATCCTAATGATATAAATCCTATTTTCATAATTTCCTCCATTCCTCCGCGCTTCGCACGCGGGCACAAATATTTTATGAAACTACTACAATTCCAAGTGCTGTTATGCTACCATATAAGAGAGGTAGTATACTACAGAGCACGTGGAGGTGAGTAGGTAATTCTTACTCAAGAATATCCTGAGTAATTATAAGTTGCCGTCATCTTTTCAAGCACAAATAAGTAGGACTTTGAGCCTGTACACTTATAATTGATTCATCAATTTAAGTCGAATAGCTTAGATGACAGTCAATGCTACCTCTCTTCT
>NZ_JBSPEZ010000016.1:0-76919 GCF_053848845.1 Amedibacillus sp. YH-ame6 | reverse complement strand
TATTTTCTGTGGTCGCCAAACCTACTGAATTATAACATGGTGGTGTTTTTTATATTTTTAGATACCCTTCTTTCACTTAAAGTCTGACCACGCGCATAGCACGTGGTATTAATAGATATAAAACGGACATTCCTAAGAATATCCGTCCTTTTCACACTGGTGCCGACACGCAGAATTGAACTGCGAGCTGAGCATTACCATTGCTCTGTATTACCATTATACTATGTCGGCGCTTGAGCTATTATATTATAATAAGCTCTACCTGCTTTTTCAACTATAAATTGATTATTTCTGAAGTTTTTTTATTTCTCTTACAACTCTTGCGATTGGCAACCCCATCACATTGTAATAATCCCCATGGATTTCTTTTACTAGCAGTTTCCCTTTTGATTGAATTCCATAGGCTCCTGCTTTATCAAATGGTTCTTGTGTATCTAGGTACCACTCTATCATTTCATGCTCTAGTTCATAAAAAGTCACAAAGGTTTTTTCATGAAACAGCACATTACCATTAGAACTCAAAATCGCAACACCTGTAATAACTTCATGTGTCTTTCCACTCAACAACGCTAGCATTCGATAAGCATCTTCACGATTTTTTGGCTTTCCAAGCATTTGTTCTTTGCAACAAACCATGGTATCCGCACCGATTACAATCGCATCTGGATATTGCTCAAAAACAGCATTCGCTTTCTCAAACGCAATTTGTTCAATCGCTTGTTCTTTTTCCATATCAACACGAAAGATTTCCTCGCTCTGTGTTGTACATATTTCAAAGGGTATTTCACTATCTTCCATAAGTTCTTTTCTTCTAGGTGAATTACTCGCAAGAAGAATATCTTTATATTTCATTTTGTAATTCCTCATGCATACGATTTAAACGTATACGAAGGAATAAGTAACTTCCCGCAAAGATTAGAATAAAGGATCCCGCAAACATTCCTACTATACGAAATACTAAACTAGAAAAGAATTGTGATGGAAATAAATTGATCATTAAATCCGTACTTGGATCCAACAGCCATAGCTCATTGCGGAACACCAAACGATGAAACAGTGTCCAAAATGCATCAAAATCCACATATGCCCACATCGCAATCATCGCAAACATAACCGCAAATAACGTGGCCGTTTTCATATAGTCAATACTTAATAAAGTAAATGCACCTTTCTTCAATCGTATCAAAAGATAGATAAAAGAAGCACAGAAAATAATCAAACATACGTTTCGTAGAACCATCGCAAATCGATATAGTCCTTTTACATCCACCATATGAGCAGCTTCCTTACTATTGAATGCTTGTACTTTGCTTCCTTTTAAAGTGATATCTACAGAAATGTCCTCACGTTCATCTCGAAGATAATCTAAAAGTGTGTTCGTGGCTTTGTTTAGGTCAGCTTCGCTCATACCTAGTTCCTTCGCCGTTTCTAATGTTTCATATTCTGATTTAAAGAAGTCTCTATTGAAGCAGTTCATATCAATACTTGTTATGAGCAAGATTATGATAAGTGCTATGACAGAAACGTAAGCCGTCACCCCATTCAGCCTGTCAAATATTTCCTGTTTCATAAAATCTCCAACTTTCTATATCGCGCCTTTAAATATCGTACCATAGTTCTTGTGAAAAGAAAATAAAATTTATTCTGAATTTGAACAAGAATGTGAACTTGCACTATTAGAGGAAATCAGTTATAAGCGTGCAAAGAAGAAAAAAAAGAACTTAAATGTTAAACTGAGAAATTTACTTTGTGTTGAAGAAATTCTGTGTCTACCAGATGATGATAAAACCTGTCCAAGATGTGGTAATGAATTAAACTCTGTTGGAAAAGAATTTGTTAGAAGAGAAGTGTAATTCATACCAGCTAAGTTAATCGTTAAAAAATTATCGCATGACCTATGAATGTAGAAGCTGTAAAAAAGGCGGAAATATCATAATGATCAAAACAGGAATACAGCACCAGTGATTCCACACTCCTATGCATCTGCAGAAAGTGTAGCATGCTAAATCAAGCAAGCTCCGTAATAATATGCATTGTATATACATAATCGTACCAGAGGAATTTGCTTATAATCCAAAATGGTGTATGATATTTAAAGAAGAACTTCATACATTTGATAAATCAAATTAGATTAATTTAAACATTCTCAATACCACAATTTCAGGAGGTAATTTCATGAAAAGTTTTAGAAGAGGAAAAATAAAGACAGTTCTTATTATTGTGGTGGTTTTACTCATTTCAATTTTTTGTGCAACTGGGTACTACTTTTGGATTTCATATCATCCAGAAATATCTATTTGGATAAGTGATGCAAGTTCTGGTGGTGGAAAAGAGTTCAAAATCAAAGCTCCACAAATATCGATAGGTGTAAAACATGGTATTGAACCTGAAGACTCAATAAACTCAAAAATCAAAGAAATTTCAACACAGCATGAGGCGTTGTGTAAATATGTTGTTGAAAACTACAAATCATCTGACATTAAGTTAGATATGGAAGTCAAGAATGATACAACAATACTCGCATATCATGGTACTGTTACCACTCTAAATGGTGAAAATATTGATTTTGAAAAAGAAGTGAAACTAGATTTTACGCTAGATGCCGACATAACTTATCAAAAATGAATATTGCCATCTAGGATATAAAAAGAGGCTTTCACTTAGCAGACGATTAAAGTGTTCCCCATGTCAAAAAAATAACCAATCCAAAGATTGGTTATTCAACCGCAACTAAACGTAAGTTACTAACTCCTCTACATTGTTGAAGTGCATTCATCAATTCATCGATGGAAACACTCATTTCACATAAATCAAAGGAAATCACAACAGAAGCCCATTCATGAATAGGAATGTTTTGATTGATTGTCAAAATATTCGCATTTACCTTGGACATCGCATTTAATACTTCTGACAAAATCCCTTTGTCATGATGTAACATTAAGGAAATAACGGCTTTACGAGCGCTCATCCCTTGTGCTGGCAAGAACACATAGTCTTTATATTTATAGTATGTTCCTCTTGAAATACCAACTTTTTTTACCGCTTCACTCACCTGCTTCACTTC
The DNA here is from genome assembly GCF_053848845.1 of Amedibacillus sp. YH-ame6. Lineage (NCBI taxonomy): Bacteria > Bacillati > Bacillota > Erysipelotrichia > Erysipelotrichales > Erysipelotrichaceae > Amedibacillus > Amedibacillus sp. YH-ame6. Next base: position 73,855 of record NZ_JBSPEZ010000016.1, on the reverse strand, counting down.
TCCATTTTGTAATAGAGAACGTGCCTCGATGACTTTATCAAGAACATCGGGCAAGATGGTGCTATCTACGATATAATACTTTTCCATTTACTGCACCTCACTTTGTACCCCATCATAGGTAGCATGGAGTAAACGAACGGACCATGTTGGAAACATGTTCTCAATCGTTGTTTTGATTTGGTTCGCAATTTCTTCTTCATTGCTTAAGGCAATCATGGTAGAACCACTTCCACTGATAAACATCGTAATTGCCCCTGCTTCTTCACATAGCTCTTTTACTTGCGCGTATTGAGGAATCAGTGCTTTACGATAAGGCTCTTGCATTTTATCAACACAAGCCTTTTTTATAATGAGTGGATTTCCAATTTCCAATGCTTTTGCTAAAGCAGCACATCGTCCCATTTGATAGACTGCATCTTGATAGGACATCGTATTGGGAAGCACTTCACGTGCTTTCTTTGTGGACACCTCATAATCAGGAATCATCGTAACCATAATCATATCTTTCTTAATACCATATTTGATCATATTTGGTGTATCTCCTTCCATAAAGGAAACACACAATCCACCAAATATTGCGGGTGCAATGTTATCAGGATGTCCTTCCATACGCGTAGCAATATCAAATATTTCATATTTGTTCATTGGATTTTGAAAGAGCGCATTCGCTCCAGCAATACCTGCTACGATACAAGTGGCAGAACTCCCCATACCTCTAGCAAACGGTACATTGGAATCGATATCAATATGAATTCCTGGAACCGTTTTATTCATGTAACGCAAGCCTTCTAAAAAAGCTTGATAGAATAAATTATCCTCGTTGCAATAGGCTTCCTCACACCCAGTGATTACCACGCCTTCATCCAACAATTCAAATGTTACATATGCAAAATCGTCAAGGGCAATCCCTAAGCAGTCATAACCAACTCCTAGATTCGCACTTGTTGCCGGTACTTTTACCTTAATCATGCAAGCATCTCCTTGGCAACTTCCTCACTGTAGGCACTCATTTCATCTTTATCAATTACATCTTCATGTAAGATTGCTTTTTCTTTTAAAGAACGAAGTGGCTCTGGTATTCCAGCACCTGTTCTCTTTTGTAATTCTTCCATGCATGCAAATTCGTCCAAATCTGTTTTACCAAAAATCGCTTCGAATACAGCAGGTGCAAATTTATAAGGACTTGCTGTAGACAATAAGACACTCTTGCATTGGTTATCGATTTGTTCATAGTCTTTCATTACTTTGTACGCATTGGCAGTATGTGGATCCATTACATAACCACTTTCTTCATAGAATTCTTTCATTGCTTTTGCGCAATCTTCATCATCGCAATATCCACCATAGAAATCTGCTTTCACACTTTCAAAGATATCCTCACGCACTTGATAACGTCCCTTTGTTTCAAGATCCTTCATCAATTCTGCAATATAGTTTGCATCTTTTCCACTCTTGTAATATAACAAGCGCTCTAAATTACTAGAAATCAGGATATCCATACTAGGAGAAATAGTTTTATAGAAAGGACGATTACGATCATACACACCATCCTTAAGGAAATCGAATAGTACATTATTAGAGTTGGATGCCACTATGAATTTATTCACAGGAAGCCCCATGCATTTTGCATAGTATCCAGCTAGTACATTTCCATAGTTTCCAGTAGGTACACAGAAGTTAAGTTTATCGCCAAACTGGATGTGTCCTTTGCTTACCATTTCCTTGTATGCAAAGATATAGTAAACAACCTGTGGAATCAAACGTCCAATATTGATTGAATTGGCGGAAGATAAAGAAATGTTTTCTTCCTTTAAACGTGCTGCCAATGCTTGATCGTTGAAAATCTTCTTCACATTGGATTGCGCATCATCAAAATTACCTTCAATGGCACATACACGTGTATTGTTTCCTGTTTGTGTTGCCATTTGTAAACGTTGAATATTGCTTACGCCATGATTTGGATAGAACACGGTAATCCCAATGTTATCCACATCGCAAAAACCTTCTAAGGCTGCCTTACCAGTATCTCCACTTGTTGCGGTTAAAATCATAACCTTCGCATCTTGTTTTTCTTTCAATGACTTTGACATCAATTGAGGAAGCATTCTAAGCCCCACATCCTTAAAGGCACAAGTAGGTCCATGGAAGAGTTCTAGAATATGTGTATCTTTTGTACTGTGTAGAGGTGTAATGTCCTCATTACGGAATTTACCTGTATACGCATCATGTACACATACGGCAACCTCTTCATCTGTAAAGTCTGGTAATAACGTCTTTAAAACAACCGCAGCCATTTCGTTATAATCCATATGCATCATATCTTCTAAAGGAAGTTTCAAAGTATCCAAATCATCGAACACATATAAGCCTCCATCATCCGCAATCCCTTTTAATACTGCTTCTTTTGGTGTAAGTGCTATCATTTTATTCCTTGTGCTAGTATATATTTTCTTCATTTTAATTTCTCCTTTTTTTCGTCTTGCATTTCTTTTTTTACTATGATACAATGTTCGCAATATAAAAACAAGTGTTTTTGATAAAAAGACACAAAAAGTTTTAGAGGAGGAAACTTATGAATATCGCAATCTTAGGATTTGGAACGGTGGGATCAGGTGTTGTAGACATTATTGAACAAGCAAAAACACCATATACAGAAAAATTACATGTGTCTCACATTCTAATACGTAAAGGAAAAGAAAAAACACATCCAAGTATGTGTGATGATATAAATGTAATATTAAATGATGACAACTGTGAAACAGTTGTGGAAACAATGGGTGGTCTTGAACCTGCGCATACCTATATTATGGAAGCCTTACAACATGGAAAAAATGTCGTAACAGCGAACAAAGCCGTAATCGCGAAATATCTAAGAGATTTTGTGGAATGTGCAAATGATCATCATGTTAAAATCTATTATGAAGCAACTACAGGTGGAGGCATTCCTTGGATTGAGGGATTGGCCAAAGCTATGCGTATTGATGAAGTAGAAAGAATACATGGTATCTTCAATGGTACTAGTAATTATATTTTGGATCACATGGAACGTTATGGAGCATCCTTTGATGAAATCTTAAAAGAAGCACAAGGATTAGGATATGCAGAAGCAGATCCAAGTGCAGATATCGACGGCTATGATATTTGTAACAAACTCAGAATCTCTGCTTCTTTAGCATACGATTTCCATGTGCCTGATACATTCCCTGTATATGGTATTCGTACCATCACAAAACAGGACGTTTCTTATTTCCAATCTTTGGGATATAATGTACGCTTGATTGCGAAAACAAAACGCAATGGAAATCATTATGGATGTGTTGTAGAACCGATTCTATTTGATAAAACCGAAATTGAAAGTAATACAAAAGACAACTACAACATCATTACTCTTCATGGAACAACCATTGGAGACTTAAAATTCTATGGACAGGGAGCTGGAAAACTACCAACTGCCAATGCCATCGTACAAGATATTATAGATATCAATGAAAAAACAAGTCATTGGGAACTCACATTCGCGAATGAAATGGAATATGACAAAACTTTATGTTTACGTGATTATATCGTTCGTTTGAAACCTTCTGCTTATGCTGTATTAAAAGAATGCGATACAGAGGAACATGTTTTTGAAGGCAATACTTATTTACATGTCAAAGGCGTAGAAGTGTATCATATGCATCAATATATGAAAGATATCATGGCCATTGATGGGGATGCATTTATGGCTAGTATTTATAGAGGAGAAGAAGATTATGATTAAGATAACTAAATTTGGTGGTTCATCTGTTGCTAATGCAGTACAATTCGCAAAAGTAAAAGGGATTATTGAAAGTGATCCTGGACGACGCTTTGTGGTTGTAAGTGCATCTGGTAGAGAACATAAAACAGATAATAAAGTAACTGATTTATTATACCTGATTGAAGCTCATCTAAAATATAGTGTGGATCATACACCATTATTCAATTTGATCGAAGAACGTTTTCTTTCTATTAAGAAGGATTTGAACTTAACGTATCAAATCGAAGATGATTTAGCTGATTTAAAAGCAAAGCTTTCGAAATCCATGTCTACGGATTATCTAGTTTCTAGAGGAGAATATCTTACCGCAAAACTTATGGCGGAATATCTTGGATTCCCTTTCATTGATTCTAAAGATATTATCACCTTCCGTTATGATGGAAAAATCGATTTCGATGCGACACGCTATCGCATGAGCAATTATATGAAAGATCACGATCGCTTCGTTATGCCTGGATTTTATGGAGCACTTCCAGATGGCACTGTAAAAACAATGTCACGTGGTGGTAGTGATATTACAGGTTCTATCTTAGCCGATATCTTAGATGCAGATATGTATGAAAACTGGACCGATGTTTCTGGTATTTTAATGGCTGACCCACGTATCGTTCATCAACCAAAACGTATCGATACGATCACATATGGTGAACTTCGAGAATTATCTTATATGGGAGCTAGTGTGTTACATGAAGAAGCCATCTTCCCTGTAAAAGAAAAGAACATTCCAATCAATATTTTAAATACCAATCACCCTGAAGAAGGTGGAACCATCATCATTGAAAAAGATGATAAACCTAGCGAACAAATGATTACTGGTATTGCAGGTAAAAAGAACTTTACGGTTATCGCAATTTATAAGAACCATATGTCAGATGAAGTTGGAATTATCCGTCGTGCTTTAGAAGTATGCGAAAACTATCGTGTAAGCATTGAACATATCCCTAGCGGTATTGATTCATTCAGCCTCGTAGTTAATAGTGAAGATGTAAAAGACGTCATCTATGATATGGTGGGTGATATGAAAAAAGCGTGTAACGCAGATGAAATCAAAATCGTCGATAATATATCTTTAATCGCGACAGTTGGTCGTCAAATGATGTACAAACCTGGTATTAGTGGAAAATTATTCGCAGTCTTAGGAAAAAACAACATCAATATTCGTATGATTGCTCAAGGAACGGATGAAATGAACATCATTGTTGGTGTTGAAAATAAAGATTACGAAAAAACAGTAGAAGCAATTTATACAAATTTTGTTGTATAAATTCGAATCATCTTTTATCATATAGGAAAAAGCAAGGAGAAGAAGAATGAAAACATACAATGTTGCTATATTAGGTGCCACTGGTGCCGTTGGTCAGGAAATGATCAAAATCTTGATGGAACGTAATTTCCCTATCAAGGAATTACATTTGCTCGCAAGTGCAAGAAGTGCTGGTAAGAAATTGAATATTGCTGGAAAAGAATACACAGTAGAAGAAACAACAGAGAACAGTTTTGATGGAATGGATATCGTATTAGGTGCTGCAGAAAATGATATTGCAGAAAAGTATTTGCCTATCGCAGCTAGTAAAGGTGCTGTAGTTGTAGATAATAGTTCTGCCTATCGATTAGACAACAATGTCCCTTTGATTATCCCAGAAGTAAACCCTGAAGCTGTAAAAGATCATCATGGAATCATCGCAAACCCTAACTGTGCTACAATTATTGCATTGGTTGCATTACAACCGCTACATGCATATGCACATGCAAAACGCATGGTAGTATCTACGTATCAAGCAGTCAGTGGTGCTGGTGTTGGTGGAATTCATGAACTTGAACAACAATTAGGTGCTATTGCACATGGAAAAGAAGTTGAAGTTAAAAACTTTCAATACCAAATTGCTTATAACTTAATTCCGCAAATTGGTGGATTCGACGATGAAGGATATTCTAGTGAAGAAATGAAAATGCAAAACGAAGGACGCAAAATTATGAGCAATCCTGAATTATGTGTAAACTGTACATGTATTCGTGTACCCATCATTCGTTCTCACTCAGAATCTATCATGGTAGAATTTGAAAATGAAATCGATGTTGAAAAAGCAAGAGAGTTATTGAAAGATGCTCCAGGTATTAAACTTGTGGATGATCCAGCAAATAAAAAGTACCCAATGCCATTGGATACAACAGATCAAGATTTAGTATTTGTAGGACGTATTCGTAAAGATATGAGTGGTCATAAAAATGCTTTAAGTTTCTGGTGCTGTGGTGATCAAGTGCGTAAAGGCGCTGCTACCAACGCTGTACAAATAGCAGAATTAGTTGTAAAAGAATTAGACAAATAAAAAGCGCAACGCGCTTTTTATTTTACCTCTTCTAAAGGAGTTTCTTCAGTACCAATCACTTCATCATCTGTGGAAGATACTTCAACTTCTTCCATAGCATTCCCTACAATTTCGCTAAATGCATAATGTAATACATTAATTTTACTTAAACCTACACCTACTCCATAAAGGATAAATGCATACGCGAAGTATTGTGCACTATACGTGCTATATACATAAAAGATATAACTTAATGTTAATGTATACTGAGCTTGTTGTGTTTGTACATAATCATATGCTTGCCAAATATTAAATGCCGCAATGCATAAGAAGACAACTGCTACTACATAGAATACAATACTAATCGCGCTGATTTTACTTGCTTTTTTTGTTTTGTTCATAGTCTCAACCTTTCTATACGTGCTACATTATCCACTATAAATGTGTGAAGAGTATGTGCGAACGGTGAATTTTTAAAGAATTTTGATAAAATCACAAATTTTTTTGATTTAAAATTGCGAAAAAGCTATAGATAAATACATAAAAATATAGTATGATAAATAACGCAATACGAAATGCAGTCGTGGTGGAATGGCAGACACGCTACTTTGAGGGGGTAGTGAGCGTATGCTCGTGTGAGTTCAAATCTCATCGACTGCACCATTGTACTTAATAGGCATGACATTCATGTTTAAATAGCACTAAGAAAGCGATGAAATTCATCGTTTTTTTCTTTCATGAACACTTCATTTCTATCCTTTATCAAACACAAACGAAATAAATATCCGCCTATTTTCATCTATCTTGAATTGCCAGTGCAAGTATAGACGAAACAAAAAAAATGGTGTATTATATACAAGCATTCAACATGCAGAAGTGGTGGAACGGCAGACACGCTGTCTTCAGGCGGCAGTGCGAGCAATCGCGTGAGAGTTCAAATCTCTTCTTCTGCACCAATGCATATGTAAACCGCTCTATATCAGCGGTTTTTTATATACCGACGTATTTCTATATCATCCATTTTATATCATATAATATCTATTTTATCTATTAACATTTCATCGTCCTCCACTTGCCCATATAATTAAATCATAAATATGCAATTTAGCCATTAGGAGTGATGAAATGGACGATATATCAATTAGCTTCACAACAAAAGCATGTCAGAAACTAAAACGTATTGGAAAGACACAAAAAGAATTAGCAAGCGAAATCGATATTGATTATTCCACGCTTAACAAAATCCTCAACAATAAACGAGAACTAGATTTTTCAACTGCGGTGAAGATTGCAAACAGTCTAAATATGAGCTTAGATAAAACCGCAAACAAACCTACAAATCAAAGTTTTGAAAACTTAATGATTGATTTAGAAGATCTTGTTTTCAACCTAAAACAGGTCAACGTAAAAGAATGACAAAAATAGCAGGTATCCTAGAAGATATCTGCTATTTCAGTTTGTACCTAAACTAATATTATATAAAACTATTTCTTTCTTATGCACATTGAAAAAAAGAGAATTTTCATCCTCTTTTATACTCTTGATAAAATAAACTGACAAGTTCCCTCAACAATTACTTCTCCACTACCAGCGCTTATGAAGAATGTATCTCCTTTACGCATTGGAAGTTGTACATCACCTTGTTTAATGAATCCTTCACCTTCAACAATCACAACTGAAGCAAAGCTTTTTTCATCCACAACTACATTTGCTTGTGTTTCAACCTCATAAATATACGTTGTAAAATATTCGCAAGTTGCCATCATTGCTCTTGTAAAACCATCCTTCACTTCTTTTTCACCACATGGCTTAAAGTCAGAAGCTAAGGGTTTTAAATTTGACACATCAATCGCTTTTTCAATATGCAATTCTCTTGGTTTTCCATCTGCACCAACACGCCCAAAATCATATACACGATAAGTAGAATTTGAATTTTGTTGGATTTCACAGATTACAATACCTTCACCAATCGCATGGATCGTTCCAGCTTCAATAAAGAATACATCTCCTTTATGTACAGGAACTTGTTTCAATACATCTAGAATGGTATCATTTTCGATACGCGTACGAAATTCTTCTTTTGAAATTTCATTTTTTGTCCCATAATACAAAGAAGCTCCTTCTTCTGCTTCTAAAATGTACCACATTTCTGTTTTCCCATATTCTTTTTCAACACGTAATGCATACTCATTATCTGGATGTACTTGGATAGAAAGATTTCCTTTCGCATCAATGAACTTAATCAACATAGGAAAATTTGTGAATGTATTTCCAATTGTCCCAAGCGCTTGAGTACCCAATATTTGAAGATATTCACTCAAAGTAGAACCCTTGTGTTCTCCACTATCAATGATACTTTCTCCATCTTTATGTGTAGACAACTCCCAGCTTTCTGCCACAATTTTATAATCGCTCTCTTTATGAAATTCTTCTTTTAATTTTGTTCCACCCCATAAATAATCTTTAAATGCGGGTTTTAATTTTACTAGTGCCATTTATATTACCTCCAATTTTTTCAATGCTTCATAAATGCCTTCTTCTTTTACAGTCCCTGTTACCATACTTGCTACTGGATCTAACAATTCATCATGCAACCCCATTGCTATTCCATGTGTCACGCTTGCAAGAAGCTCTGCATCATTATCTCCATCTCCAAATGCATATGTCTCTTCCATAGGAATATTACATTTAGCAAGCAAAGCCTTTACTCCAGTACCTTTGTTTACATGAGGCTTCGCAATATCAAAGGTATTACAATTGCGATGAAATCCAACTACATACTTTTTCTTCGCAATCGGACAATATGCTTGTAAATGTGCACCATCTTTAAATATCAATGTTATTTTTTCAATTTTATTATGTACTTGTTCATAGTTTGTATATGCGATAAAATTATCCTTTGGTGTATGAAAATTATCCAAAAAATGAATATAGTTAGGATCTTTTAAATCCTTCACAAAACAATGCTGAGAATTTTCCAAAATAAAATTAATATCATATGTTTCAAAATCTTGTAATAGTTCACTTAATTCCTCTTGTTCAAACACATCATGATAAAGTTCTTTCCCATGTATTTGCACACATGCTCCATTGCTTGTAATATACCCATCCAAACTAAGGTCTCTAGCACCCTTTGGAATATAACTTTGAGCTCTTCCAGTCGCAAGTACACATACATAGTCTTTATCCTGTAACAGTTCTATTGCCTTCTTTGTTTTGAGTGTAGGAACATAAATCTCATCACGTTCATCAACAAGTGTTCCATCATAATCAAATAGTACAAGTCCCTTCATGATCATCACCCCTTCTTACTGCTCAATTATATGGTAAAGATTTATCAAATGCAATGAAAACAAACAAACTTTCTTTGATTTACCACATAAAATAAAAAGAAATGGCAATACTTGAAAAGAAGGAGTTGAAACTATGGGAATCAAGATTCAAGATGAAACTGCTTTATATACGATGTATGATGCCTTATCAAAAAATGAATATTCCTTACTTGTATTTCGAATAAAAAATATCCATATGTTACATTACCTGTATGGAAAGGAATGTGACGCTGCTTTATATACTGGTATCCAATCTATATGCTTACGTATTTTAAATGATAAATCTTATCTATATCGTTTGTATACTGACCATTATGTTATTCTCTTAAACTCACAAGATCCTTATTCTATTATCCAGCTAATATATGAATTAGATCATGAAATAGAAACTTACCAATTTGGAACGATTCAACATACAATTGCAATCTCCATCGGTATTTATTTTTTACGTCGTCATGTAGACTTTTACCAAGCCTATGACCATGCCAAATTTGCGATGCAAAATAGTAAAGACATTCATAAATATAACACGTCCTTTGAGTTCTATGATCAAAAAGAAATAGAACGAGCAAAACAACAATTCAAAATGCTAAGTGAGCTAGAAAAAGCACTACAACACCATGAATTTGAAGTTTATATCCAACCAAAAGTGCATGCAGTATCGCACGAAATCGTTGGCGCAGAAGCGTTGATACGTTGGATTCATCAGGGAACCCTTGTGCCACTTAAAGACTTTATGCCATTGATCGATCGTAATGCATTTATACGAAGAATCGATTTATTCGTCTTTGAAGAAGTATGTAAACTATTCGATCGATGGATACAGGAACATAGAAAATTGATTCCAATCAGTATCAACATATCTAGAGCTTCCTTTGAAGATGGATTTTATTATTTAAAAGAAATTGAAACCATTTTTCAAAAATACTCAGTTGATAAGCACTTAATTGAGTTTGAACTTAGTGAAGATATTTGTTTTGAGGATAGTCATCGTTTACACCGTTTCTTAAATCTATTAAAAGACAATGGATTTGCTTGTTCTCTAGATGATTTTGGGACAGGATATTCCTCCTTTTTAACACTAACTTATCTTCCCATTCATACAATCAAACTTGACTCTTCTTTTTGTTTGGGAGCTTGGGATGAGAAAAAGAAAATTATTCTAGTACATTTACTACAACTTTTAAATGAACTAGACTTTACAATTGTAGCGGAAGGTATTGAAACAAAAGAAATCGCAGATTTCTTTGCGCAACATTCTTGTCATATATTACAGGGATTTTATTTCAGTAAACCACTACCAATACCATTCTTTGAACGCTTTTTACTTGAAAACAATCCAGTAAAAAGCTAACCACAAACATTCTAATTTGTTCCCCTTTTATGATATAATACAATCATTTAAAGGAGGATTAGAATGACTACATTTGATTTGCATATGCATTCTTGTTACAGTGCAGATGGGGAAAAGACACCAGAAGAATTGGTTTTAATGGCAAAAGAGGTTGGGCTTACTACAATCGCATTGAGTGATCACAACACGCCTGCGGGGATTGATGAAATGTTGGAGATAGGGAAACAACATGGCATACAGGTAATTCCTGCGATTGAATTTGATACCATGTTTGGAGAGTTAGAAGTACATGTTCTTGGATATAACATGGATTACCACCAACCATATTTTGAAAATTTGAAAAGTGGTTTAAAAAGAATTAAAGATAGTATGCTTCCAAAACGTTTAGAAGCATTATGTAGCTATTATCACATGGATTTCAAACTTGAAGAGATCTTTGAGAAATATGGAAATAAGCGCCCTTGGGCAAATATTGTGCAAGCTATATTAGAGGACCCTAGATATGATCACATTAAAGAATTTGATCCTTATCGCACAGGTGGTAAACGTAGTGACCCACAATCTGTAAACTTCTATTGGGATTTATGTTGCCCTGGAACTCCTTGTTATGTACATGTAGAGTACCCAACATTAGAAGAAACTGTAAGAGAAATACACAAAGCTGGAGGAATTGCTGTTCTTGCACATCCTTGGAGAAACTTTGATCATCGCGAAGACTTGTTAAAAATAGCGATTGAACAAGGTATTGATGGCATGGAAGCCTATAGCAATTATCATAACAGTGAACAAAATGCATTTTATGAGAATTATTGTAAAGAACACAACGTTTTGATGACTTGTGGTTCTGATTATCACGGCGCCTTCAAACCAAGCATTCGTTTAGGCGAATATGGATACACGCGTGATAATGGAGAAAGTATCCTCCAAAACTTTTTAAGCTATATCCATAAAAAATAAAACTATTTAAAGTAGGTATTTTCTAGAGTTGATAAGCAGTAAGCTTGTTGACTCTTTTTTATATGGTTTCGTCCTATCAAGTAGAAATCTTCCTTTGTTGAAAGTACATTTGAATGGATAAGAAAAGACTGTTCACATACTCGCAAACAGCCCTATTCTTTACTCCTTTATGCATACCATATCTCATCACCTAAATCTAATCTTAACAAATATCAATAACTACCACCTTGCACACCCAAATATTCCTCTAATGTTAATCCAGAATTATATACATTTGTTGCTAAAGAACCTATATAACGTATATGCCAAGGTTCTGCTTGATAACCTGTTATATGTTCTTTCCCTACTTGGTAACGAACTATGAAACCATATTTATGCGCATTCGTCGCAATCCAGTTTACTTCTGCGCTATTTTCTACTAATGTACCATCTTTATGAAGCAAATCAAATGCAAGCCCTGTTTGATGTTCAGAATATCCTGGTCGAGCTGAGAATGTATCCGCTTCTTGACTACCATAATTATTTACATAATTTTGATATAATCCTGCTTGCGTATCAAAGCTTCTAAACCCACTATAACTACTGTTGATATTGTATCCTAAATTCTGCATTTCTTTTATTAAACTTCTTGCCTTATCTCCTGCTTCAGCATTCTCATAAGGCATATAGTTATAAGGCACAGGATTCTTTTTATTTATAATCATAACACCTTTCACATAACGTGGTTCACTTACTGTATATGCAGTTGGTTTTGATTCATTACCTGAAGTACCATTCTCATTATTTACATCCTTAGGGACAACCTCTTGATCATCAACTACTGTAATGTTTGCTTTCTTTACAACTTTGTTCTTATATTGATCCATCGCGGTTACTTCTACTTCATATTCTCCAACTTCGTCGATAGTAAGCTTTTCTATATTTACAGTGATTTTGACAGTACTTAAATCTTTAGCTTCAAAATGGGTAGCTATTTCATTTGGATCAGAGCCTTTTTTAACTTCTATTTTATCAGGGAACTTTGTGAACTCTGGTTCTTTGCTATCTTTGACTATAATTTTGATATTCTCTTTTTTATCAGATCCATTGATATTATACTTTATTTGTAAATCATACGTTCCTACTTTAGGATATTTCTTTCCTTCCTCAAGTTTCAAGTTTGTATACTCTGCCTTGAAAGATTTTAATATTTCGGTGTCTTTCGTATCAAGCACTTGTTTTCCTTCGATATTCACAACTTCTCCGTATTCGAATTTAAATGTATCTTTTTTGAAATTAACACTATTATTTCTATGAAACCAGATAAATCCCAAAACAACGAGTGATATCAATATCAACAACAATATAATTATGACAATAATTTTTTTCTTCATAGTATTCATCCCCTTTTTCATTATGATAACATATCATACTTATATTTAAAATCATCAATACCAAAATTATCGTTTATGTACAAAAGGAATACCTACAAAACAGTATTCCCTTAGCTATCACATGAACAATTGTGTTCATCTATATATTTAAAATGTATACCCTTTTAAGGTAAAGAAATATTGTAAGCGATGCTTTTCATGTTCCAATTCTTCTTTTGTTTTTAATATATATAAAATTTTATCTGGATTTTCTTTACTTTCCACAACTGAAACCATTTCTCCTTTTTCAATTGCAATTGCTGCTTTTTCAAAGTAGTCTTCAAGGATTTCCGCAATATTTTCATTCGCAATAATATCTCGATAATATAGAACAACCATATCTGCTTTGGGTTCGCCAAATACACGTTGCATAGCTGCATAGGTTGTCAACCAAACATTCCCACTTTTCTTTATTTCATGTGGTAAAAAACGTTGGCGCTCCACTGCCTTGCGAATTGTTTTTCCATCCGCTAAACCCCATTTTTCAGCAGCTTCACTAAATGTCAACACCTCATCTAATTTCATGCATTCATCCTCCATATAAGGGTATTATAGGTTTCCAGGATTAGAAAGTCAAATATATGTTAATTAGAAATTAGAATTTATAAATGCTTCTATAGTACATATAAAATCATCTTCACGATCTTCAAACACTGCGTGTCCACAGGGAGATAGACCATAGGATGTAATCCATGAATTCTGTATATCGTTTACTTTGTTTAAAATTACATTCGCATCACAAATTGGATCTTCTTTTCCTATCATAAATAAAGTAGGTGCAGCAATACACGAAAGTGCATTTGTAGCTTGATATTTGTAAAACCAAGAAGACATAGCTACGATATGCTTCAATGAATTGGAAGGATTCTGTGGTGAATAGATAAAGTTGAGAAAGTGTTCATCCTTGAATACTTGTTCAGGCTCCATCACATCTTCTTTCATAGATGTTTCTGGCTTATTTACGGGCAATCTTTCTTCCATCATGGATTTAGTTCTTTCAAACATTTCCAAAGCTTGAAAGCGTTCAAAAGTGATGGCTGGACTACTTAATATTAATCCATCAACATCACCATAGCATTCCATATATATACAAGATAAGAGTCCTCCAAAAGAACCACCCCACAAAATTACTTTTTTATGACTCCAACGTCGTTTACAATCTTGTATAACATCGTATACATCCTTGCTAATCAACTCCTTAGGTAATCCTTTACGAAGCTCATATGTAGATAACCCACTCCCACGTTGATCAAAATATATACAATGATAACTTTCCTCTAATCTTTGAAAGGAAGACAATTCCATCAATGGCTTTGCGCCACTACCTGGTCCTCCGTGTAAAAACACAATAAGAATATTACTAGTAGTATTCCCTCTTTCATAAATTTGAATATCGATATCACTTTTATGTAACTTATAATCCATTTTCACACAGCCTCCCTATGTCGCTAATTCGCGCCAACATTTTTAGTATATCACTTGTAGAATGCAGTTACAATACCCTTTTGTGTAATTTTTTTCATCTCCAAATTTATTTTGTTTTTTCACAGAAAAGACTTCACAAGTAATAGAAGCGGTGTTATAATGTCGCTAGTTAGCGACATAGAAGAAAGGAGAAGAAATATGTTAAAAATGATTATTAGTTGTGGATTAGGTATGTCTTCTAGCGCATTGGCTGTTCATATGCAAAAAGAGATTGTAGAGAAAGGTTGGGAGGATAAAGTGCAGGTTGAATTTTTACCTTTCCCTTTGCTAATGACAAAGCAAGAAGAACTAGATGCTGATATCGCAATCCTTTGCCCACACTTGATGTACTATGCAAAAAATGAATCTCAGAATGAAAAAATTAAAATTCCAATGTATATCATACCTTCCTTGATGTATGGAAAGATGGAGTTAGTGGATTTAATGGAAGATGCGGAAGACTTACTTGCTTTAAATCAGAATAATAATGAAAAGCTTTGGCACTTCGAAGAAGAAAAACTACTTGATATTAAACGTAATATATCTCATCGAAGATGGATTAAAACACATTCTGTTCAAGAGAAGTAAGTATTCGATTAGTTGATACACATAAAAAGAAATAGCACATGAATTGAATCGAATGTGCTATTTCTTTTCTTATTTTTGAACGCTTCCTTTTTTATTCTTCATCGCCAGAACAAAACCTGCAGCGGTTGTAATCGCCAACAATACACTAACACCGATAAAAATATTTCTCATTAAATTGGCACTATCCAAATCTTTTGCCATATCTTCATAAGTTGCTTTACTTACAGGTGCTGCACCAGAGTATAGTTGTAAAGTATTTTGTGTTTTTTCATATTGGTAATATACTTTTTTACCATTGCCATCCATTACATAGATTAACGCGTAGTTCTTTAATGTTTTATCATTAAATTCCCATCCCATAAGTTCAACAGTATCTACTTTGACTTTTTTATAAGTTAGACCTTCTTGTTTCTGTAAATCTTCTTCTACATCAATAATAAATACATTTTGTCCTAAGATTGCGGTTGGTTTGAAAACAGTAGATACCGCTTTTTTAGCTGTATCATATACATAGAAATTCTTTTCTCCTGTTTTTTCATCAACTAAGTAAACAATTGTAGTGTTCATTGCTTTGTTTGTCCAAGCCGTAACATCTTTTCCATTCATTTTGATAGTAGTCTTTTCAAATCCGTCAGGGGCAGTAACTGCATCTGTATTTCTTACAACGCCTAGTTTTAACTTATTGTAGTTCATATAGATCAAAGGTTTTTCATCTACTGTAGCTATAATCATATAAGATTTTGTACTACCATTTTCTGCAGTTACAGTAACCGTGATTTTATTCTCTCCAGGTTTCACTTTAACATCTCCAGTACCAGAAACAGTTGCTTTGGAATCAGCTGCTTTTGCGTCCACTTTGAAACTTGTTACAGTGGCAGCTAAAGATACGCTATATTCTGTAACATCCGCACTGAAATCTGGGCTAAGTTTATCCTCAGAAATTGTTAACGCAGATAAATTCGCATTTTTAGAACGTGTATCTTCTTTTTCTTCAGTTGGAGTATTCGTAGTATTTCCACCACCACTAGTATTACCGCCACCACTTGTATTGCCACCATTAGAAGGTGCTACGATAGAAACACTGTTACCACCAAGATATGTTCCAGCAGGAACTTCTGTCATGGAGGATGTATTTGTTAAATCTCCAGCCGTAAATGAAATAGATGCGTTTCCCGATGATCCAGCAGTTGCAGTTGCACTTACACTACCTCCACGATCACACCAGTTTCCAGCACTTTGAAGTGTTGCGTTGCTTGCTGAAGCTACTACACTGCCCTCATATACTCCACATGAGAAGCTTGCTGAAAAGCCACCTCCTGGCGCTACAGAAGCGGCATCGATGATAGTTACTCCTTGTGTTCCTACTAATAATGAAACAGATGCTACAAAAGCTAAAATTTTATTCCCTGTCTTTTTCATTTTATATTTCCCTTTCTATTGTGCAATATTCGAGATATTTAATATCGCATTTTTAACCAATGCATAATCTAATGAGGATATTTTACCATCTCGATTAACATCAGATGCTGTATTATATATCCCTTGGATAGATTTTATCTTTAAAATATGGTTTTTTATAGATGCATAATCCAGAGAGGATATTTTTCCATCTCCATTTACATCTCCTCGTACCAAAATATCATATGTTTGAGTTTCTTCATCCTCTTTGATAGTGAGTTTCATCCCTGTTCCTACCTTTCCAGAGGTAATTGTTTGTCCAGATCCGTTCTTTATAGACACAAAAGCCCCTGCACTATTCGCATTTATTTTGGAAGCGATCGTTGAAATGTCTGTACCTACTGTAAATCCACTTACTGTGTCTCCAGAAGTAAGTAATCCTAAACTTGATAAAACCCTACTGCCTGAATTACATATAGAAACCTTTGATGCTAATATATACCCGTAATCCCTTGAATAATCATATTCTCCATTTGCCACAACTTCGGTTCTCGCACTATTAAGAGGAGTATCAGATTGGATTTTGTAATATTGAGCTCCATCTGCTCCAGTTTCCTTCCCTAGTATAATCATTGGAAAGTTTGCTAATGCTTGATTCCTATTTGTTCCTGTTGAATATAAAGCTTTCTTACTTGATGAAGTAGAATTATACACGTAAGCATGTTCATTTGTTACACCTATCGTATATTTATTATAATCATTTTTATTTGTGTACTCATTTATTTCATAACTGAAATATGCTTTCTTTTCCCCAGTATACGGGTCTGAAGCATACTTCGAACTTACTCCCGCATATTTATTTCCTAGATGAGGCCCTCGATAACGATAATCTGCAGGATTTAAATATCCTGAAGAAATATATGAGAATGCATGTGCTTTTATACAATCTTCTAACGTTGCATAGTGCGTTGCTAAATTTGGATTACTATCAACAGCATTATGACCAAACAAATTGTTACGGTCAAGGGAATAATCACTTGTTCCCCAACCACTCTCATTTATTGCTGTTCCGTACATCAAAGATGCATTCACTCCATATTTGTTTTGCGCGTTGATGAATGCTTGTCCTTGGTTCCTCATCGCTGAGGTAAGTCCTGAACCTTTTTTACTAATAAAATAATTATTCAAATCCGCTGCTGTAAAATTTGAAATAGATCGATGCGATAAGTATTCGTAATAATTGTAATATGGAAGTCTAGCATTTATCGCATTTGTTGTAACACCACTACGATAATCATCAATCATTTTAGTATAACTCGTGTAAAAATAATTTCCGTCATAGCTATAGTACTTTGTATTCGCATTTAGATAAGAAGGTTGATAACCAATCCAGTTTGATGCGGAAGCTGCCATATTATCATAATAATAAACATGCATCAATCGCCCATTTGTTACAATATAATGACTCGTCGGTGTGGAACTCGTATATTCTACCAAGCTAACATTTGCTGCAGGAACATCCAATACTGTATTAGCAACTTTGACTCTCACTGTACCATTTGCATTTGTTGATAAATATGCAGCATCTGATGCGGAACCTCCTGCAAATATATCCTGTAATCCTGTCACAAGGTTGTTATAGTAAAATGTTCCTTTCAAATGAGCAACACTATATGTCCCAGCACGGGTATTATACGCATCACGAACACTATAATCTCCTACACTACGTGCTTTCTTTTTTGTATCTACATCTTTTTGTGCTTCCTCTTTTGTATCATATTCACCCACTACATCTTCTTTTGTACCGATTTCTCTAACGACCTCATAGTAATCTGGTTCATAAGTTTCAAATGGAGATTCATGAAACGTAATACTACCATCTTCTTCGATTACTGCGAACGTCGTATCTATTTCTTCATTTGATATTTCTTCTTCATTTTTTTTATCTTTTATCGCTTGTTCTTGGGCATGAAGATTGCCTTGATAAAGGAAACACAGGAACATGCCGATAACTACCAACAATGATATTTTGACTTTTTTCAAATTTGTATCTCCTTAACTTATTGTTTTATTGGGCTTATATTTAAAATATGATTTTTTATAAATGCATAATCTAAAGATGATATTCGACCATCACGATTCACGTCTCCAGCTTTTTTTGCTGCCCCACTTAACGAACTCACTCTTAGAATTTCATTTTTTACATATGCATAATCAAGTGAGGATATTTTACCGTCTCCGTTCGTATCACCGTTAACTACCATCATGAATTTAAAGCTTTCTTGTCCTTTACTTACATTCACTAATTGACCAGTCGCAATTTTACTATCCAAAGAAACAGATTTAGCTGATTTTGTTACGGAAATTTCTACGCCATTGTCTGCTGCTTTCAATTTATCTACAAGGCTTTGCAAGGATGTATTCAAATCCAATCCTGAAACAAATCCACTTTCAAATTTGGTTCCGCTGTTTGTTATCATAGCTTGAAAATTTTCTGGAATTGAGGTATTTACACTATTTTCCAATACCAATCGCTCATACTCTTGTTTCACCAAATTTAAAAATGCACTCCATCCCATGGTACCTTTTGTTCCTTCAATAATATTGCGAGCGCAATTTTTGCCTGACCAATCCTTGTGCATTCTTACAGCATCAGACGGGAGTCCATTTTCATATAGTAATTGTGCTGTTAAATATGCTGCATTTTTCTCAGCTTTTGCATAATTCCCGTCTGAATTCTCACAAATTTCAATCCCTATCGTTGCTGCATTTCCCATCATTTGTCCATCACCTGCATGATAGCCAACTTCATTCATAGGCATGCTTTGATATATTTCATTATTATCGACTGTATAATGCCATGATATCCATGTTCTACCATCGTTAATTTGTAAATTCGCATGAGCTGCCGCATTAGCACCGTATCCTGTACTAGCGGTATTATGTATCGTTACATATTGTGGTTTCATCACAATCCCTGTTCGCTTATCTTCTCTAATTGGCATAATTCTTTGTTTAATAGAAACCCCGTTTACTGAGTTTACACTTAAAGAAGATGGAGAATCAACGAAAGTTCCTTGATTACTACTATAGTAATAATTGCCATCATCACCATACTGTGGAGATACCCAAGCAGTACTACCATCTTGCTTTACTAATTCTAAAAATTCTAACGCTTCTTTTTTCACTTGATAAGTACCCGCTGGCAATGTTTTTCCAGTTTTAAACTTATTGTTTGCGATAGGGGCTTTGAATTCTGTACAATTACGTTTCAGTGTAAATGTGCCACTTACATTCGCGTATTCTCTGACTGTTAAATTAGTTGTCTTTTTTACTAAATTACCATTCACATTGAAATACTGAGTTGTTGGTAAACCATTGTAGGCTTCCCACTCCACTTTTATGGCGGAAGCATAACGAACTTCTCCAGTATCATTCCCACAAATAATAAAATTTCCTTGTCGGTTATAATTGCCATACATTTCACGCGCTCTTGGATTGTAATCAGGCAACCAAGCCTCATATCCACTTGTATCATAATCTGGTACTAGTTCTTGATCTTCTTCTCCACTTTCTGTATATCCATTACTTGTATCATTATCTTCTGCATGTATCAAATACGAACCTGTACTTAATGTAGCAAATAAAGAAAATGCTGTTACCATAACGAGTAATTTTTTTATTCTCATTTAATTCTCCCCTTTCATATCCCTATAATTATACATCAAAAGGCATTATCATAAAAGTATCATAACAGTAAAAGGTAATAATTAACAAATTTATGCATAAAATTGGTCTATATTTACAATGACTACTGAAAAACCAAAAAAAACAAACCATCATTGACAGTTTGTTTATTACACTAAATGGCGCTGTTTACCAAATACTTGGCAAACTTACTATGGTCTTATCTATCGCAACACACGACAACTTATCGACATGTATATCATAAATCATTCTAGTACATATTGCAATAGTTTTTTGCGAAAACAATATTGTTTTTACTTCATGATGGTTTTGAATTCTATTTTTAACACCATTTTCAAATGTAGATCCACAATCACTTTTGAAACATTCGATTGTATAAATTTTCTCTTGATCATATCATTTTGAATATTGAATTCTTTTTGTGCATCAATATTTGTACTACTTAGTTGTGCCTGCAACACATTTTTTTCTTCTTGAAGTTTTGATAAACTATAAGCGTAAGCTTTTACATCAATTAAGTCAGCCACATATCTTTTATAGATAGTATCAACCTTCTTATTCAATGAATTGATTCTTTTGTTCAAATTCTTTTGTAATTGATCAACGCTTATAGTATTAGAATGAAAAAAGATATCATCTAATGTTTGATGTAAAAGATTTGTTTGATTTATTCTTTTGTAGCAAGAGGGACATTCATAATAATAATATTTTTTTGTTTTCTTCTTTGTTAGCTTTTGAACAGCTAAACCTCCACATGAGCAATGAACTAGATTTGCATAATAATACTTATCTGTATCCCATCTTAATGTTCTTTTTGCTAAACCTTTTTTAATTTCCTGTTGTTTTTCATCCGTCATGATTGCAGGAACAATATCATCATATAGTTTCTCATGATACATAAACTTCCCTGTGTTGTAACTTCTAAGTAGCCACGTTTTTATAGTATTCGGCTGTTTCGATATTTTATATTCATCGTATAATACTCTACACAAATCGTTTAAAGTATAACCTTGAATAATCATATCTCCTAAGAAATTTATAATAGCACTGCTTTTAGAATCGACTTGTAAATATTTATCTTCATCTTTCTTCCATCCAAAAGGACAACCTGGTAATGGAAATTTGCCTTGTGCTGCCATACTATCGAGTCCATCTAATGTGCGTTCTACATCCACCTCCCTTTCCCATTGCGCAATCACAGCTAATATACCAACAATCATTCGTCCATTTGCGCTTTGAATATCTAAGTGATCCATAACTGCTACAAGATTACAATTATGCTCAATTAAAAATGATATGATTTTATAAACATCTGAAACACTCCTTGCTAATCTATCTAATTTGTAGATTACAATTACATTGATTTTTCCTTCTTCTACATCCTTTAACATTTTCATTAGATCTTTTCGTTTCATGTCTTTAGCACTAACACCATCATCAATATAAATCTGCGCATCCTTAGGATCAGTGTCAAA
Organism: Amedibacillus sp. YH-ame6; assembly: GCF_053848845.1. Classification (NCBI taxonomy): domain Bacteria; kingdom Bacillati; phylum Bacillota; class Erysipelotrichia; order Erysipelotrichales; family Erysipelotrichaceae; genus Amedibacillus; species Amedibacillus sp. YH-ame6. Next base: position 52,062 of record NZ_JBSPEZ010000016.1, on the reverse strand, counting down.
CATTAGTTTGATATAAGATTCATCTTTCTCTTTTTGTGCACCCAGCCCATAACCCAGTAACGCTCTTTCTCTAGAGCTTACTCGCAAATAAATCGCAATTTTCATTTCTTCTATATTCATATAGCCTCCCATAATAGGACAGCTCTTTAATGAAAGAAAAAAGAGACAATTCCTTTCATCAAAGGAACCGTCTCTTCGTTTTCTTTGTACACATTTTGTCGATAAGTATACTTTGTGTTGTAAGATATACCTATGTGTACATAACTAATATATCATATTAACTGGCTTTTACAAGAGCAAAAATAAAGAAAAATAAATTCTTTTTTCTAATCTCTTAAAAACGATATTGTTTTTTATCTTAGCATACTTCTTTTACCCTTTCTACAGCAATTTCATAAAACTTTTCATTTATTTCAAAACCTATAAACTGCCTATCATTTTTTACTGCAGCAACTCCTGTAGTTCCAGAACCTAGAAAGCAATCTAGTACAACATCTCCTGGTGAGCTTGAATTCTTTAATAGCATTTCAATAATCCATAACGGCTTTATAGTTGGATGCTCATACTTCCTTTTATCAGCAATATTCGTTGGAGTGATCCAGTACGTTTTAGCAGTCTCATACTTCGTATGTAGCTTGACCCCTTTACGAAAATATAAACAATATTCTTTATCATGCAGATAGTCATTACCACATGTTGGAATTGGATTAGTTTTTATCCATGTCAATATTTCAAAAGTGCATTGTTTATCTCTCACAAAATATTCGAGATAAGGTATGATTTGTTTCTTATTGCACCAAATATAAATATTAGGTTTCTTCATAACTCTCATGAATTCATCTAAAATGCTTAAATCTATTCCCTCTGTAACTCCAATATCTTGTAACTCATTAGTTAGCTTTCTCAAATTTCTCGAAACTGAATCTTTACCTGATCCTCCTTTAGAAATCAAATATGGTGGATCAGTGATAATCAAATCTATGGAATGTGAAGGCAGTGTCTTAATCAAATCATATGCATTGCCTAATAATATTTCATTTGCTTTGGCTATCCCTCCTATCTATTCTTAATGGTGGCCTCCATCATTAAGAATATTATAGGATAAAAATAATTTAAATGTAGTCTTGAATTTTTTTATATCATTTATTCAGATAATTGAGAAAGTTTGATTTTAATCCATGTTAAATCATTTTTCATACGCTCAATATCTGATTCCTTTTGCCACTTCATATTTACAAGAATTAAAAATATCATATAAAAAACAAATATACCAATTGCAAACACCAAAAGACTTGTTAATATAGAAATTAATCCCTTAGCTGTTACACCTCTCCAATCTATTTTGAAATTACCAAATACAAAAGCAACGATCGGAAAAAACACAAATGTTAAAAATTTACCAGTATACGACAAGATTTTCTCGCGCATCTTATTCATATCAATTAATTTTTTATCTATTATTGAAATCACATGATCATAGATTCCAGGAGTATCTACTCCAATATATTCAAATGATTTTTGTAAATATTGCATGTTCTCGATATATTTAATCAACAGATTATCTACGTTTTTTCTTCTAGTATATCTGTCATAAAGATACATCACAGTTAACATTATTGTCATAAATACGACAGAAATAAAATAGAGAACTTGAGCCAAGAATTTATCTCCACAAAACAACATTGTAATGGTCAATATAAGGTAAAGTAGCAAAGATATCACTAATCCTACCATAATTACTATTTCCATTTTATTTTTAGTAGATTCGATGTGCTCGCCATTTGCTATGTCTTCGCTTGCCGAACCCATAGATTCTTCACTATTCGGTTGAGATTCACTACTTGATAAATCATCAACAATTTCTATATTATTTATATTTTCATTGATAGGATTAGTTTCTTTCTTGATCCTGTTCTTCAAGTAAAACCATAATAAATATTTTTCATTCATACGTTCGTCTCCTTTTAGAATTATATCACGATTAAAATCTATTTTTTTAAAGATAACTTTGAATCATAAGCATTATGAAATTTTGCTTGCAATGAAGGGCAGACTAGCAATAGCTACGTCTACTCCCTTATCTGCGATAAATTTTAAAATCTCTTTTATGATTTCCCAAGATTTGTTTTTATCACCTTTACTTCTAGAATCTTCTAATGATACAATACGCTTCTTTAATTCTTCCTTCTCTTTTGTCGATAACTCATCCTCTGATAAATTATTTAGTTTTTCAATCGTCTGTTCCAAATTTACTGTTAAATTTGCTTTTAATATTGATGACTGAATAGGATTTGATTCTGCATACGCTGATACTTGAGGTTGCTTTAATTTAGCTAATTCTAATTCATAATCTCTTTTTTCTTTTGCATCTTCCATATTATAATAATAATTCGTAAGTTTTTGTTTAAGTAATTCGATATCCTTTATATAGTCTACGTTTTTTTCATCAAACGCAAGAGGACTATAAGCAGATAACATATTTCTAATCTCTTTTATTTCATTTTCAAAAATACCTATTATTTCATCTTGAAGCAGCTCAGCTTCTTTTATATTATTCGATTTAATCACCATATTACACTTATCAATGTAACCATGAACATACTCCAATTTACCCATAATATTGTTCTCCCTTATACTTTAAACACATTAAGTTATATTTCCAAAGTCATTAGAACATACTGGTTTAAATTAAAACAAATTAAAACGCTCTGTCTCTAATCACTCAAATTATATCAAATTGCCACTTCGATAAAAAGTTAATTTTATTTAATGTAGCAAAAACTTATCCAAATATAAAAATAAATCTATATTTTCGCCCATCATCTTGATAATTACTCTTTTGCATATGAACTATATGTAACCATACACTTCCCTTATATACTATTTGCATTCACTCAAAAACTGTGTATAATATAGTTGTAAGTCATATCAACACAACAAAGTGAAGATATAGACATGTGGTGCTAAGTAATCGCCCTAAACCTGGATAAGTTTAGAAGGGCGATTACTTTTTTATTGACTTAATAGTTTCTCTAATTGCTATTACAATCAAAAAAGCTATGTATAAGTTAATATCCATAGTAGCCACCTCCGATACTTAACCGAAAGGGTTTAATTACATAGTTCCGTACAGACCATGCCTATATCTTCTAAATAATTATATCATATCACATGTATATCTCTTACTTTTATTTTACATATATTCAATGCATACCGCCTAAGATGTACTAATTAGGTTGTCATAGCAAAATAAAATAAATTCTTCTGATTTCCCTACTACCTCTACGATTAGATTTACATATTCATGGCTCAAATCTAAATCGTAAAAGGATCCCCATTTATTCGTATATGCGTAAAAAGGAATAACATTCAACATACCGTTACTCAAAACGATATGTGCATAAACACTTGTTTCGCCATCATACTGTAGGCAATAGCAATCATGACCTTGTACTTCAGCCCCTACAATGCAAATCTCCTTTCTATTACCAGAAGTAAATCTAGAGTAACGTTCGACATCTTTTATCTCAAAATATTCGAAGCATACATTACTAATCATATCTGATTTTCCCTTTCTTTATCATTCTTCTTTTCTCTGGAAAGCGTCCCTAACAATCTATATTTTTCTTCACTACCAGGTACCTCATATATCCAACCTTCACCATGAGTACACACATCCTTATATCGACATACCAAAATTTCGACTTTATCTACATTAGTACCTAATTCGATTTTGGATTTTAATGTTTTGAATTGGCTATCCGTTTGCGCAACAAATAATACTCTGTATGCTACAATTGGAAGCTTGAGTTCCTGCAGATATTTGTTAGCTTGGATCACATTATGATATGCGCATATTTTCGCATCTATCCTTTGCCATCGAGCATAACTTCTTTCCAACTCCACAAAAATAGCAATCAGTCCTTGGTTACCTGCAGAGTGTTTAAATAGAATCATAGCATCAGGTTGGTTCTCTTGATCAGATAAAGTAGCCTCCCTTTCATTTAAAATTTGATCAACCTCAAATCTTCCTTGTTTTCGATGATAAGCTAATTTTATAGAATCGCAAACCGTCGCTACTTGGACTTGATGGTATATACGATAAGGCGCTGCTTTCGTTAGCATAGCAACGTAATTGGGGACATCATACCCTAAGAACCTCATATAGTTCAAACCCTCCCTATCCAAGCAAAAAGCACTATATCCATCTTTTCCAGAGAGTGTAAAACCACGTGGCTCAAACATTTTTTCTTCATGCAAATAACGGTGCTTTACTAACTGCTTTATTCTTCTCTTTGCCGTATCAGGTTTACAGTTAGTTTTATAAAATTTGTATATGTAATTCATATCGATAAAACCATGTCTACCAATAGCTTTAAGTAGTTGTATATCATCTGTATCGAAAACTGGCTTATTCAAATTTCCCATTTATACTTTATCACTCCCTTCTTCTTTAATTAGTTAATAAATAGTATTTAATATAAGTATAGACAATAAGATTATTCCTTTATATTAGTAGTATTATATAGATAGTTATATAGGGATATGTATTATGAAATGCTAGAGGCTTCATATGGTGAGATATAGTTTTAATAGAGATAGATTTGTGAAAGGTACTAGGTACCTTGTCGAGAAAGTATTTTTTATAGTGGGTCTTGGAAAATCCTTTATTTATCGCTTATTTTGAAATTTTGCTATGCCATTACCTATGCCATATCTGTCATAGTGTTTGGCATAGCAGTTGTCATAGGAATGTCCTATTCATGTCATATTTGACATCTACTTCTTAAGTGTACCAATGACTGGTACACTTTTATACAATTAGGGGTAAAAAAGCAAGTATCAAAAACAGTAAATAAAGCATTGTGATCAGACTGTTAACCTGATAATAAATGCTACCACTGAAAAGAGTCGGTTTGTCTTGTTGATCCTCTTTAAGATCGAAGTTTGGTTTCTTGAAATATTTAAAGCTTATCAATAATAATAACGCAACAATTACAGTCACAACTAACTTATGATCATATGTAATCCAAACATATGTAGTAAACGTATTTAGTTCATTTTTAACAGTAATCAAATATCTGCTTTGTGTTAAATAAACCAAAAAGTTCAGCCATGTATATAGGCCCAAAATGCCACCAAATAAATAAAATGGTTTCCTGTATTTCTTTGGAATGAACTTCCAAGTTATTTGTCTTAATAGATACCTCAGTTGATTGAAATTCAGTCTTCGTCTTCCCATTTAATTACAACTCCTTTCTCTACACTTAATAAGCTATCACCTTCATCAAGCAACTCTTTTTCCAATTGCTCTGACGCCTGATTATTCAAATACTTATGAAATACAATTGCCTCAGCTTCCGCCTTAGTCATCATACTGTTCCTCATGACTTCTTTTGCGAACTCTCGGTTTTTATTTGTATTATATTCCATAGCTTGTTTGTCATCATGGTTAACTACCTTTCCGTTTGTATACCTATATGGTGGCTTTACCTTCATTAAGACGCTCTTCTTTTGACTGTCTATATCTGTAGTAGATAGATAACCAACGAGATCAGGAAGCGTTTTAAAATCTTGCAAATCGATTTCCGATAAAATAAAACTCTTTACGTTTCGACATGCTCGATCTTCATTTTGCCGAAAAGATATTATTGTATTTATGTTACCAATAATTTTTTCTAAATAGTCCTGGTTATATTGCTCCATTTGTTGTGTCATTAGGTTGATAGACAGACCTTGTTTACGAGTTTCGGCAGCTATCTTAGTAGCAATAGGTAATTGAACTTTATGATCCTCATCTATGATCAACATATGAAGAAGAGATGAATCAGGTCGTCTTAGGGCTGTCCTGTAAGACTGTAACGCATAATATCCAACAATCGTTTTTACGTTAAAGCTATTCAACCCCTTGATATTCATAAGTACAATATAACCTTCATCCATCCATTTTCTTAAATTTTTTAACATATCGTATTCGTCACTCATACCAAACATCAATTTCTTTGTTTTACTATTACCAAAAGGATCTATTCGATTGAGGATTGGAGCAGTTACTTGTGCATTGAACTTTCCCTTCAAAAATGAGATCTCTTTTTGCGCATACATATTACCTTTCAAATTGTATACCAATTCCTCTCTAAAACTCTCATCTAGAAATATCCTCTCTATATCAAAAATGGAATGATTATTTTTATCCATCATCAAAGCATTTACAGCAGAATTCATCATTCTTTCAACTTGAATGGCATTCATATCAGCAAACAAACTATTTAAAAATTCTAATAGTTCGTTTGCTTCTACATTTTTGTTCAATAACGACATGGGAAAAATATAGTCCTTATCATTGAAATCTACATAAATTACTTTTTTCAATAAGATATCTGTATCATATCCATCGCTTTTAAGCTTCAATATCTTATCCAAGACACCTAACACTGTGCTTTCTGCAGGATCGAAAAGAGTGAATCCTGGGACATCCTTCTCACCATTCAATTTTCTAACTAGAATATCTTCAATCATCCCCTCGATAGCTGATGATTTTCCTGATCCTGTCGTCCCAGTGATTAACATGTGTGTTCTGAGTGCTTTCTCTGAAATTTTGATTTTTCTTTCATTTTGCATAGGATGATACAGCATTCCTGCAGATATCCCTTGACTAAATTCATTTCCAGTTAAGGTAGTTTGTCCTGGTCTCAAATAATGAATTCTCTTTAAAAAAGATATATCCTTACGATATAACGTAGGGATTTGAAAAATATTTGCTAATTCACTACCTGAGAATTTGCATACCTTCCAAGAGTCTTTATAGTCTACAAACATCAATTTCTCACCTGATGTCAAATTACATATTTTATGAGCAAGATTTTTCACTTTACTTCTATCGTACATCGTTTTTCCATAAACACGAACCAATGCTTCTAATTCAACATCCGATGCAGAAGACATTCGATACCGAAAGCCTTCTGCAGTAGATGATGCTCTAACAACTTTGAAGTCGATTGTAACTCGTGTATACGGCTCCATGGATCCTATTATATTTAGAAAAATAGTTTCATTGCTATATGTAGCAATGGTCTTTCTTTTCCCATCTTCTTTAGTGAGTTCTGTAGTATGAAGTGTATCAATAACATCATACTTTTCTAAATGACTCACCGCTTCAAATACATCAGCCTCTGCTCCACACCAAACTCTTAGAGTTGATAAAACCACTTCTGCTTGCGTATCATCAACTTCAAAATATATTCCAACCTGATCATTTTTATCACAATCAATAATAAAGCTATATTCAAATATATTACTGAGTAAAGCTTTAAAGAATCCTTTCTTCCTCGTTGCAGTCGCAAATGATTTGAACAGCATTAAAGTATTTTCATATGAGAATTGATAATTTTTTTTAGGCAATATTTGATATAACATACTTTCCTCCTAAAACTTAAATGCAATTCTTTCAACATTGTCAACAAATGAGTTTTCGATATACTCAACATCTTCATCTTTTAATTTACGTATTTGAAATTTAGCAGCTTCCAGTATTTTATATGCCCTACGATCAATATCAGGATTGTTATGAACAAAATCTAAAATCATAAAAGTTAGTATCTTATTCTTTTGTTGTTTTAGCCCTTTTATATTGCTCACAAATTCCATTATAATATCGTGATAATTGGTGGGATTTGTATTTTTTATTTCATTGAAATATTTCATAATATCATTCATTATTTCCTCCTAATTTTTTTATTTGTAGAACAATTACATTCCGAAACCAGGGTTAGCAGGTGATCTATCAATACACAATATAAAATCCTGAATTGCACTTTCATCATCTACATAATTAATTGACTCTCCATATCGATTACCATCTTGATAAACAAGATATGTTTCTCCCTTGTAAATATCTAGTGATCTTTCTAGAGTATATCCTTTATATTCAAAAATACACTCTGGAATACTGATGTACAGCTCTTGCAAAGTATTTACATATTCCATAGTGATGAATTCGCTGTTACCTATTTTATTATTAACTTGTTTTAACAGTTCAGTTTCGAAATTTTTATGAACAAGTTCCCAAAAAGCAGAGTATACCTTATCACTCATATTTTCGGCTGCTTGCATTCTTTCCAAATCATTAGTAGTTACTGCAATATCGTGATTTCTATTAGATTCGTCAAATCTATAAACTAATGAGTATAATTTCAAGAATATTTCTGTTTCCTTCATTATCTTCTCCTTTTATGTACCACTCATTGGTACATTATTTAATTTTACTGTATACGCCTTCCATAAGTTGGCTATCCTCTACAATGTTTGTTATTAGATAGCTTGAATCGTACTGCTTTACTTTGGCATGGAATAAATATCTATTCTCATTGATTCCATTGCCAGTAAATGATTTATATGTATAAATAACAAATACATCTTGCTCATTAGAATTAGTTAGAGAATATGAAACCTCATAATTTGATGTATTTGATGAATAGGATTCATCTGACTCTTTCGTTTCAGATCGTATTTTTTCTTTGGCTTCATCGCTCATTTCTGGCATAAGGCTTTCAAATAATTCTACGGTTAGAATTTTTCTTATACTTTCAAGTCTATCAAAATATGGAGCGTCACTATTTCCTGATTTCATTATCTCGATATATTTGATTACTGAATCACTGTAACTACTATAATTTTTAAATTCGTTTCCAGTTTTTTTAATTGATTCATAATTGTTACCTGATGTATTTTCTTTTGTCGATTTGTTTTCACTATTACTGTTTCCTCCTGAATTTAACAATGTAGATCCTACAAAAATAACAACTAAAAACAGAATTGCCAGAACAATTTTTTTCAATTACACTCACCTCTTTCTATATCGGTAATCTACCATAGGCATAAAAATGGCTTTGCCAATAAGGAACCTCAACATTCTCATAACCAATTGGATTTCCACAATGGAGCATTCTACCATTACCTACATAGATGCCTATATGTGATACTGGCTCTCCTGCGTCATATGTTCCTGTGAAGAAAATTAAGTCTCCTGGTTTCGCTTCCTCTTTGCTAATCTTTTTACATTGATTATAAATACCTTGTGCTGTTGTTCTTGGCAAATTATATACATTTGCATGTGTATACACCCAACATACAAAACCACTACAATCGAATGATGTCGAAGGAGAACCTCCTCCAAATACATAAGGAAATCCGAGATACTTCTCTCCTTCTTTTATTAGAGCACTGTACTTCTCTTTTCCCATAGGCGCTGAAGCTCCGCCTTCTAAGGAAGAGCTCATATAATATTTCATCACTTTATCAGCATATGGAGGATCACCATATGCACTCCACCCTAATTTATTAGCCATCATGTCAGAAAATTCCTGAGCGTTCTCCAATGTCCATTTGCCTCCATGATTTGCATCTAGCCACTCAACAAATCCATTTCCGAAATTATAGCCACCAAGAGCAACTTTGATTCTTTCATAATCATCTGCATTCTTAACAGATGCTCTTTTTAAGGTGTCTTTAATATTCTTAACACCACATTCTATAGAATATAGAGGATCTGTTATAGCGTTAGGCTTGTTAGGATATTTTGTATTATATGGACATTCCGAAGCTTGCATTGGATCATTACCAGTTCCATTACTTTCAACTTGCATAATGCATAAAATCAAATACACATATTCTTCAACACCTTCATCCTTGGCAACTTTAGTTACATAAGTACGATAAGATTCAACAGACGCGCTTAAAGTGTTATTAGCATCGCTTTTGCTCTTGCTACTACTTGCACCACCAACAATTACCATAATCAATAATAATATTGTTACAATCATCAAGAGAAAAGAGGTTGCAGAGACTTTAATTATCCTCTTCATCGAATGGTTCCCACTCTATTTCACTTTGTTCTTTGTTCTCATCAACCTCATCATCAATTGTATTATTTCCTTCATTTGTTATTACTCTTGATTCTTCTTTCTGAGTAATCTCTTTTTCAACTAAGATTGATTCTTTATTGTTATGTATTTCATCTAAAAGATTTTCCTGTCCACTGTAAGGTTGATTCACTTCTGCTTCTTTGTTCATATCCAAACCATCATTATCGACTTCATAATCAGATTGATCAATCAAATCTTCTTCATATTCACTATCATCAACAATATCATTCTTTTCATCATCAGGATAATACAGAGATACATCATCAACATCTGCGTCTTCTTCAGATAATTTTTCTAAAGATAATTCTTTGTTTAGACTACCAACACTATTATCTTCAAATTCCGAGGATGCGCCTTCTAAATTATTCGCATCATCGTAATCTTCATCGGTCAATGAGTTATTATCATTCTCAGCATGTTGATCACTATCTTCATGTTCTAAACCATCTGGTACGCCATCTTCTTCTGTATCTTCAGTGGCCTTATAATTTAAACCCCTTGTGTCAACATTTTCGTTTGGAAAATCATATTGATCACTTAACGAATTATTTGAGGCATCCGTAGTATCTACATTATCTTCTGCTAAGTTTTCATCATAAACATCATCACTTGGATTATTTGTGTTCTCATTTACAGAACCTGGCTCAGACTCACTTGCTTGATTTTCTTTTTCTTTTTTCTCCTTTTCTGCTTTTCTCTTTTTATCATGTTTTTTCACAATACCTCCAAATGTTTCTCCTGGAGATTGACCAGCAGACATCATTGCAGAAACCACTGCTCCACCGTCTTCTTTTAAAGTAGCCATGATTGTTGATATATTATTTATTGCAAAAACAAGTAAAACGATCAAACCTATATCCACTGCCAACATATAAAAAATATTTTTAGTTGCAACTTCAGCACATAACGATGTAATAAAATATAGTCCAACAGACAGAAGTACGTCTGCAATTACAGTCAAAAAGCACCATAAAAGCCTATCTGTAAACCATTGCCAAGCTTTATTGCTCCTTTTGAGCATCCACCAAATAAGTTGATATACACTCAGTCCCAAAAGTATAACTTTTGCTAACTTTATAACACCCACTGATAATGACATAACAATCAGTACAAAACTAATCGCAATCCTATGAATCAGGGTTATTGCAGATACAAATAATGCTTTGCCGGCCGAACTTGGATCATGCGTTATCGAAGTATTCTTATAATCCTCATATTCCTTTTCTGCATTTTCTTCAGACGGATCATCCAATAATGTTTGAACCCTATCCGATGCTTCTGTAACATCGATACCAAATCGATTTGCTACACCCTCTACCGTCGTAGAACCAAAATTCCGCAATATAAATGGCTGCATTTGTAGAATATCAAATAAGTTAGTTTTGTTAGCAATTTCTGTATTTTCTTCTCCAGTAAAATCAAAAGTCTGAGTCATCAATGTTGTAAGTGGCTTTTCAAATCCCATAACAATATTTCTACCATTCTGACCTATGAATACTATCAAGAACATCGATAATAGTGAACTTATCATCAATTCCATGATTGCTTTCCAATTTGTTAATCTCTTAAAGTTTTTAATCAACTGATACAAAATCCCCATGAGTGTTACTATCAACAATATTTTCATAATCCATGAATTAGGATTGGACCAATCGAATACAATTTTATCTATATTGACAAATATCTTATCAACAACATCTGGTATAAAAGAAGAAGATGCTATGTTATATACCAACATAACTACATATGTTACCATGGTTCCTATAAGTTCTAATAGTTTTGTAATCATATTAAGAATTACCATAGGAATTGTAGATGGATCGAAAATATCGATGCCATCAGTAATTGCAGTCTCTGCGGAGTTGAAGTAATTGCGCACATAGTTTTTTCCTGATTCTTCTTTCGCTGTTTCTTCATCTAAACTCTTAAGCGCATCTGATATAAAGTCAGATGTCTGACATCCATCGCATCCTTCTTCTTCCTCATAAAGTGATGTACCAGTGACTGGTACATATAATGAATTTGCTTTTGCTTTCATTGGTACAATGGCAATTAGAGAAAACAATATTACCAGGAGAAACATCACAATTGATTTACGCTTATTCATAAGGATCATCTCCATTTGTTATCTCACTTTTAACGACTTCTATGTCTTCGTTTTTAAACGTCCTAAATGCCTTTTGAAAAATATCCAATATTTTCATTTTAGTAATGCATTTTCTGTTGTTGTAATCACAATACAAAAAGTTATATTTTTTATTTTCGGATACTCCTTCATTCTTAGTTCTATCCTGCAAAGTCGAGTAAAGTGCTGAATTGTTTTCTAAATCGAAATGCTTCAGTATCAGTTCTATTTCTGCTTTACTCCCCATATTTCCTATAAAGAATTGTCCAGTATTATTTATAATAGAATCAGGAATATCACTCCAATTCTGTAAAATAATCCCCATGTTACATAACTCAGAACGCGCAATCAAGTTATTGTTCACCAATATACTTATTCCTCCAGGTACAGTTGCATATAGTTTTGCTTCATCGAACGTAACCGTCTTAGCAATTCCCTTGTTTTGGCGAATGAACATATTTGTTATATCATTTACTTTTGATAAAACAAGCGCAAATATTTTATGTTCTAGATTGTTATCATCATAAGCATATCCTCTTTCTTTATTACTATTTGATGAATACACCGGCATTCGAGCAAAGGTAACTAAATTATATGGTTTATCAAGATTGAATGCCTTAGATATATCTGTTGTATCATCACCATAAAACAAACGTGCCATCGGATCATTTTTCAAAGACTTAACATTGCTCGCAGTAACAGGATCAATCTCCATTAAATAATCCACTAAATGAGTCATTGCTAATTTTTTTATATTTCCTTTTGCTTTTGCAATACACATCTTTTCATACGCTTCGTCAATCTTCAATAAATCTACTCTTTGATCAGCATTAACAGCTCGTACCAATGACACAATATCATTTTTCGCTACCGATAGCGCATGAACCTGATCATCAGGATTCAAAAGGAATGCATCAAACATGCCTGACATGGAACTTTTATCACCTATGATTAAATGTGATGTAATATCTCCAAATTGATTTAACATTTCAACCAACTTGTATCGATCTCCTTTCGGATCAATATTCAACGTTTTATGTCCATAGAAAATCATCGATAGTAACACAATACTATTAGCAAGTTGCGATTTACCAGAACCTGTTTCTCCTGCAAATATTGAAGTAGTTGAGGATGTCTTAGTCAACCCCTTCATGGGAGCTTCTATATCAATACGGACTGGTAAGTCTGCAGGTACTGTATAAGATAAGATAACACCCTTATCCTCCTCACCGATATACAATCCTCCGAAGAAATTAAAGTGAGAGAAATAGAGAATGTCAGTTAAATTCAAATAGTGATGAAATGCATTTTTAAATGGAAAAAGATTATTAGCAAGTTTCTCTTGTTCACCAATCGCATAGGTCAACTTGATTCCTTTTCCCTCAAACTTCTTTTGTATATTGTCACTTCTCTTAGTCAACATTTCCTCTGAATTTGCTCGAATACGAAACATCATTTGCCAACGTATTTTCGAATCCTCTATAGAAGGATCAACCTCTTCTCCGATTTTGGCCAGTTCCATAGCTTTTTCTGCATCTTTATCTCGACGATCCGATAAATTGGTATAACGTCTTGCACTTTTTCTTAAATCTTCACGTTTCCCTCGCATATTGTTTTTGAATACTTGTGTATGCTCTAAATCAAACTTGATTATAGTATCTACTGGATAGCCATATAATTGTATTTCGTTAACAGCAATATTTGCTTGATGTCCATCCGCCAATCTGTCTTGTTTAAATTTTTCAACAATCAATATACGTGAGTATAACGAATGAAAGGATGGTTGATTCACATACTTATAAGAGTATTCAATATTTGTAGCCTGAGGAGATGTTGAATAATCGTGAATATTTCCTTCAACAGGAATGGCCAAGTAATTATGCAATGCTTGTGTTTCATCTTTTGTAAGGCGAGTAGCTGTTAAGTTTGTATTCAACTTTTTAAATATTTGCTCATCAACGATTTCTGTTAAATCTTTCATTCTCTTATTTAAGGGATCGTTATTTTTCTTCAAGATACCTGAAAGCATCTTTTTCTTTAAAGGATCTCGATTGTCTACAAATGCAAGATAAATATGATATGAATATTTTATTTTTTCTGATAACTGTCTTTTTACATTATTCATATATGATTGCTTTAAGATATCTAACCTATCATCCTTTTGATGAACTTTATACAATTGTTCATAATAATCGATAATGCCTTTTTCATTTATGCGCTTGGGAGTGATAAATATCACTCCTGGCATATTCACAGAGAGAATTTTTTCTTGAAGCAAAGTAATCAATGTTTCTAGTTGTGAATCTGATGCGTATAGACTATTGATAGGTTTTATTTGATAATAATATGTAATGCACTCATTGAATGATACTATGTTCCCATTACCATAAATATAAATTGGATCAACGTACATATCTAAAAATCACCCCTTCTTTCTTTGGGGAAATATAATGTGAATTCCCTTTTGAATCATAAATAACTCTGTATCGTTTTATGCTTGTATAATAAAAACTCATTAGCTTGCTTTTCCCTGTTTCACGATCGATTTCCGTTAAAAACATAACAGCTGTCATTTCGACTATTGCAGTAAGTCCAATTGCAACAACAAATCCAAAATCTCCAAATAGTAAAGATAGAGGATAACCAACAATTAGCAAGCCAAACAAAACGCCACCTAGCATAATAAACACAGTAGACCATCCAGTAATCTCTATTCCAAAATATGGTATAAATAATTTCTGTTTATGTGTTTCAACTGCACTGTAATTGTAAGCTTCTCTCATAAAGCTTACACTGGAAATCCAACAAACCTTAACGCTTTAAGGAGTAAATCAAACCCCCAGACAACCGGTGTGCGTAAAAACGTGATAACTTGATTTGGCTCTAACTGTGCAATAATTATAAATCCTACAAATAAAACTGCAGCCATACCAATTTCATCAAATATAGAAGATATTTTTCCTCCAGTTCTTTTTAATGAATTCATGGCACTTTTTATCAACCACCACATACCTGCTACAAATATGATCATTAAAATTAAATAATAAAATATTTTAAATCCATCTAAATTAGTAAAATCCATTTAATACTCCTCCATTTCTACTATTTTGTTAGAGCTAATTTCAAAAGTAAATTTATAATTTCTTCTTTGAAATAAGACATCTTTTGTTTTGATTAAAACACTTGTACTAATAATGTAGTTCTCTCTGTCTTTTTTCACAATTCCCACAGATTCAAATTCTAGTTGTGTATTTGGATCCAGTGGTTTCAAATCATTGGCATTTTTCATCAATAATTGTGCTTGAGTAAAATCCGTATTATACGTGCTAATAAATAATTTAACTGAATTGGTTAACTCCTCTTTTTCTTGATTTGTACAATCTGATCCAGCGACAGAAGAACTATTTTTTGTATATTCTTTTTTCATAGTTTCTTCCATAGGTTGCACATCTGAGCGAACCATTGAGATAGGTGAATTTACAAGGTATGAGTTTTCAATGTGGATTACTCCAAGTACAACATTTGTAATTATCGATGAACTCTCCTCATTTTTATCAGTAACTGTCATATCTAATTGAGCATAAATCTTCATTTCATTTTGTAGATCCGTAGTCACTTGATATACCTTAACAGAATTTGTAATGACACTTTTCACTTGATTATTAGCATATTCAACTGCCCAATTACCAGTAGTGAATTGCGAGATAAATTTATTGTCCTCTTCTACTTTGGGATATTTAAAATATGTAGAGAGATATTTTTCGGCAAACGCATAATCATTTACGGCTGTAGAATTCAATACTGCCTTCTGTAATGTAAACAATGACTTGAACCCTCCCATTAGTCCTAATATCAAAATGAATGTTAATATAAAACTCTTAGTTTTTCTTCGTCTGTTTTGTGATTTAATATTTCTCTGCAGACGTTTTTCTAATTCATCCTGACTTTCTACACTAAAAGATTCATCTGCATTTATTTCAGCATTCAAATCTGCTTTTTCCTGTTTGTGTAGCTTCTTAAAAAGCATGTTCTAACTCCTTTCTAGATTCCTTAATTGATATTAAGCTTGAATCCTATATGTATACCTAAATCATTGTTCATAACGGAACACGTCCACCTTCTACCACTATTGATACCAGCACTTTCACATTTTGATTGAGCTGAAGTAGCACTTTCGTCATTTTCAAATAACCATATAGTTTGGCCATTATAAGATGGCGATGGTGCATCTACAGAAGGGGGAGAAGGCGTTATATTCGGATTGTTATTGCTTTCTTCATTTACATTGTTTTGATTTCCATTATTGTTATTGAGTGGTTTCTCTTTATCTTTAACAATCAAAGTTAAACTTTTCTCTGTGATATTCTTGCTACTATCTATCACTCTGTATGTAATTAAGTAGCTACCAGGTAAACTGATATCATAATCTTTAGAAATATCGACTTTTAATTTTCCATCAAAACTATCATAAGCTTTTTGTACATAGCTTTTTGCATCGAACGTATCTCCAACTGTTATTGTAACTGTATCCTGCGAAAGAACTAATTCAGGAGGTGTCGGATCTATCACGTTGAGCTCTGTCATGAATTCTTTTTGGTATCCGTCTTTACCAACTGCTATATATAGAAGTTTCTTCTTTCCTGATATCGATGTATCAATCTTAGGATATAAAATTTTCGCAGAGGACGTTGAAGCTATCAAATCAATTGGATCTAAATTTGCACCTGTTTCAACCTTCCTGACTTCTTTGAATGTAATCGATAATTCACTGTTAGGCATCTTCCTGTTGAAATACAAATAGACACCACCACAGATTATAGAGACTAGAATTAAAAAGATTAAATACTGATGTTTTTTCATTATGCCTTTAAATCTTTTCTCTTCTTAATCAAATAGAAAATCATTGGTAGTGAAACAGTAGATAATAAAATCCACCCTTTTAGATCCGTGTTATCCCCTGTACCTCCACTACTAGGAAGCAACTTATCAGGAAATATGATTGTTCTTTGTTTATCAGTACCTGCCACCCATTCATCGTCAATTACAACCTTAATAATGTCCTGAGAAAGTTGATATCCTGCAGGTGCTTTTGTTTCTTTAATATACCAAGTTCCATATCTTAAATTTTTGAAAGTAGCTATACCGTTAGATGTATTAGTCTTCTCTACTTTAAAAGGTTTTGTACATTCTTTATCTGTGTAAATTGTAAACTCAGCAACCTTCAAAACATCTGAGTGATCATAATAATCCACTTTATTCACCTTTATCTCTGACAGGATATATTTGTCAGTCATTTCCAGTGCTTGTATGTCCTTTTTAGTGTTAACAGTGAATTCTATATCATCAGCAAGTAAAAGTCCTTCAGGGGCTTCTAATTCACGTAGTATGTAGCTATTACCTTCGATTAAATTGGATATATTGTGTTCTTTTCCAGTAGAAGTCCACTGATCAACTATTTCTTTTGTTTTTGTGGAAACTACTTGCATCTTCGCACCTGGTAAAGTTTTTCCATCTTCATCAATTTTTAATACTGTTACTTGCTTGTCGATCATTGTGATTGACTGCAGTTCTTTTTTATCATTCGCGATAAACTTAATATCTTTTGCTAAGACGTATCCTTTTGGAGCTTCTACTTCCTGAAGCGTATATTCATGGCCTTCGATTAAATTCGATATATTATGCGCCTTTTCTGTAGATGTCCATTGATCCACAATATCTTTCGTCTTTGTTGAAATCACTCGCATCTTAGCACCTGGTAAAGTTTTACCATCCACATCTTTTTTCTCAACAGATATTTGATTATCAATCATCTTGATTTCTTGTACCTCATTTGTATTTTTAATAGTGAATTTCACTGGTTTAGAAATCACATATCCTTCAGGCGCTTCGTCTTCATATAGAGTATATTCTTTATCAACCAGCAGACCTTCCAATCTTAATGAGTCTTCCTTACTTATCCATTCTTTTACAATATTTTCATCTTCATCGACAAGGCGTAAATGAGCTCCTTTTAATACGGTATTATTTACATCTTGCTTTTGAATATCGATTTTAGACTTTTGATTCGTTAATTCTTCAGTATGTGTATATACTTTTTGAACATCATCTTTCTGTTTCAATTCAAATATATATTCTTTTTTATCCTGGACATATCCATCAAGTGCCTTTGTTTCTTTCCATGTATAAGAACCTAGTGGTAACCCTTCAACTTCAATTTCACCAAGTTCATTTGTCATGTAATATCCATCTTCAGAGATATCCATAGAAACAGGAGAACCTTTTTTATAAACAACAGATCCATCCGCAGGATCAAGAACATCTTCAGCAGCGGTTAAACGATACTGTACACCTAAAAGTGTTTCGTCAGTGTCTTTGTCACTTTTGACTAGCTTTGTTGTACCAGTAGGCTTAGAATCGCTAAATACAACGATTTGTATCGGTTCCCCTTCATCATCCACAATAGAGACATTCGATTCTTTCATAACGAAGTCAATCTTATCTGTATTAAATAAATATCCATCAGGCGCCTTGATTTCTTCGAGGCGATACTTACCTGCAGGAACCTTCAAAGGCAAAGTCACTTTACCTGTTTCATCTGTAGTCCATGTTTCATGTCTTATAAGTCCAACGCGTTGTGATAAGTACTTATCATTATCAACGTCGTATATCTTGAACGATGTTTTTGATAAGGTAACTGTCTTACCAGTCTCTGCATCTTTCTTTTCAAGTTGTAGATAAGATAAGAATTTCTGGTTACTTATTACATATTTAATAGTCGTTTGGTTAGCACTCTCAATTTTCACTTCAAAAGTTTGTTCAAGTATATCTACATTTTCATCACCAACTTTTGTTTGCTGAGCTATGTATGTTCCAAATGCTAATTTTTTTGATATAGCTTCACCATCTTTGTCAGTGGTTAGAACATCATATTCCTGATCTGCAAAATCTACTTTATGTTTATATGCCTCTTTAACAGATCCATATTGATCTACATATTTTTTTAGTACCACTACAAATTCTGCGCCTTTTTCTGGTTTGTTAATTTCGCTTCCATAAGGATCAACCTTAATGACTTTTGTGATTTTGAAATCGCCATCGATTACTTTTTCCTTTACGGTTTGTGCTTTTGTGATTACAGATGTGTTTTGATCTGCATAGGAAAGAGTAACATTATATTCTGTAGGATCTAATGTATAGCCATCACTTGGTGTTTTCTCTTTTAAATAATACTCACCAAGATATAAATTTGATACCGAAGCCAGTGCATCCTTATCTGTTGTAAGTGTAGCTACTACAGAATCCTTTGCATACTTCACACTTCCATCTGCAGGATCTAAGATAGGTGTTCTTGCCTTAAGCTCATATACAGCACCTTCTAAGGTTGCTTCCCCCTGGGGAATAGAACCAGTTACACCATCTTCTTTTTTTATGTTGATTGTGCCAGTAACTCGTTTATTTGAAATTTCTTGAGAATATGTCTTTCCATCTTCACTAATTGTATAGACTAGTTTATCAGAAGTGATAATATATCCATCGGGAGCTGTTTTCTCAAGCAAGTAATACTCACCATACAATAGCAGTCCTGTCTTTGCTGTACCATTGTTATTCGTAGTGATATCTTGAACGTATGTTCCATCACTTTTATAAATAGAGAAAGTGGTATTTGCCTTTACAACTGTTTTCCCTGTATCTTTATCTTTCTTAACAACTTGAATATATCCACGTTTCCAATTGTTGTTAGCAGTAAAGTAAGACGTCTCATTTGGTTTCACCTCAATACTTCTAATAGTACTATCCAAAATAAGATGTCCAGGAACACTCACTTCTTGTACATAATACGTGGCAGGCAGTAACTGATCCACAACAACGATGCCGTTTGTTCCTGTAGTATAAGTTCCTATTGGATCATTCATATCTGCGCTCTTAGATAACTTGAATGAAGTATTAGGTACATTGTTACCTAAGTCGTCTTGTTTAGTGATGCTTAGAGAACCAAATTTGTTCACTTTGACTTTTATATTCATTGCTAGTGGATCTTTTACATATAGCTTTGCAGCATCTTGATATCCTGCTTTTTTATAAACAATACTAGTACCCACACAATCATCAGGAATTTTGTTATATATAACCATTGCATTATCAGGTGCATTTATTGTTCCAGTAATAGTTAATGAATTTCCATTCTTGTTTAATTGTAGTCCTCCATTATTAACTAAATTATATTGTTCGAAAACTCCATTAGTATCAGTGATTGTCTTACTTTCTCCAACATTTAAAGTGATTTCACTAGCATTGAATGATGGTTTATCATTATGATGATTGATTTTATTTTGGATACTTGATTTGTATGAAGCGTAAGAAGAGAAACTTGTAGAAGTTATTCGACCACCTAATGCTTCCCAAATCATAAATTGAGTAGCTAGATAGTCTTCCATAGTATGATTGGATCTTACCCAACCTTCATAGGCAATTATGGATAACTGTTCCTTATCTAAAGGCGAAGGGGTGAAATCATTTCCAGGAGCTAACACATATCCAGGCTGAACACAAAAACCATACTCTCCATCAATCAAAATAGTTGCATAATTTGCATTCCATTCAGAATGACCATCAGGATTACTGACATTAACTGAATAGCCTGTAAATGCTCCTGCAGTGATATTCGGTGACGCTGCCTTTACTTTTGTAGTTGTATTTATGCCAGTACATAATGATAAAACAGTTATGAATACAAGTATAAGCTTTGATGCTTTATTTTTGATTTTCTTAATCATTTGTTTTCCTCCAATAAAAAAGACCAGTTCATGACTGATCTACATAATTAATTTTTAGGCTTTTACATGTTCTAAGAACAATACCTTTTACATGTTTAGGCTTGCGCCTAAAACGACCTCTCTTATAATAATTCACGCTCTTGCTCCTTTCATTTAAAAAGCACCCTTATCCTTTTAGATAAAAGTGCTTGAGTTTATATTAGTAAAAATGAATAGACCAAATATCAGTTCTTGATTCCCCACAACTATCTTCTACAGTCCATGCATGATAACCGTAATACGTCCATGGATCAGGCTGAGTGTAGATATAGTCCCACGCCCAATCTTCTGCTTCTTTCATCGAATTGAACCACATCCCAGAGTTGCCTAATCCTTGATATGTTCCATTAGGTGTACATACATTAGGTGTCGAAGGTTGTTGTGGTTGTGAAGGTGCTTGTGTCTTGTCGCCACCTGTGTTTGAATTAGATCCATTTGATGGTGCTTGAGCATTGTTGCCTGGTGTAGTTCCTTCTGCGTTATTTGTTGTATTGTTGTTAGCAGTTTCTTCTGCAGGTTCTTCCACAACTTCTTTCGCAATTACTTTTATAGTTGCTTTCTTTGTATCTTTATTTTTATACTCATCAGCTGCAGTAACTTGGATTTCATAAGAACCTTCTTTCGTTATATCCAATTTGTCTTTGTTTATTGAAATTGATACCTGAGATAGATCTTCAGCTTTAAAGTATCCTTCTAGTTTAACCTCTGATCCAACTTCGATTGAAATTTCATCTTTAAAATCAATGAACTTAGGTGCAGTAGTATCTTTAACTTCGACTATGAAGTCTTGTTTGTTGTCCTGGTACTTCACAGATCCACTATATCTGCCAACAGGCAAATAGTCTTTGTCCTTTGCTTTCAATGTTTCTGATTTGTTATCCACTGAATAATACTTGCTTTCTTTAAAAGATACCTTCGATTCTTTCAATACATCCTTATCTGTATCTTTCGCTAGATATGTTGATGCCTTGGTGTTGATCTGTTCACCAAGCTCTACATTAAATGTTTCTTTTTGTAGTTTGATTGATGCTGATCCACATGCAGTTAAGCATGATGTGAATACCATAATCATTGATAATAGTTTTTTAGCTTTCATTTTCTTCACCCTCGTCAGTACCAGTCACTGGTACATCTTCCTCAATTCTGATTGAATTGATAATTGAAACAATTTTCCCCAATTTCTCATCACTTAATCGCTTATTTTCTCCTGCTTTGAAAACATTAAAATTAGAAGAGTCAACTCCCGCTTGCCTACATATTTCTCTCATATTCAAATATTTTGAATAATCCTTCAGTTGTTTCCTGATATACTCTTTATCCATGTCAGCCTCTTTCTATTTCCATATTACACCCATTTGTTTGTATTGTCAATCTTTTACAGAAAAAGGTCAAGTTCCACATATATATCTGTGAAACTGACCTTTTTGACATTTACCACTATATCAATTTTAACACATTTTTGTGTCATGTAAAGGCCCAATTTTTATTCAAATTATACGCATTAAAAGTGTCAAAAAATATTCACAAAAAGCTCCCTCAAAGTGTCAAAAATAATTCAAAAATATTCACAATGTATATTTAGCATGCTATAATCATTTTATCAAAGGGGGATAGGAAAAGAAAATGAACCAGATAAAGCATCTAGATTTTATAATAGTAGGTATTCTTGAAATACTAGCTATTGTATATGTTATCGTAAGAGTAAGATTTCGTTGCAAAAAATGCAAAAAATACTCAGCCTTTCGATATAAGGATAGAAAAGTAATTGATAAAAATAGCACATCTATAAGAACTAAAATAAATACTCGCAATAATAAAGGAGAAATCATTTCTACATCTGAACAATATATTCCTGGTACTAGATTTACATATCAAAAAACAGCTAAATGCAAGTATTGTTCTTATTGCAAACATAAGAAATATACCAAAGAATATAAAGATTAACACCTGCTTTTAATTTGCTATCAAATTAGCATTTTTTTTAAACATTTAGGTATAGAAAACCATAGACAATAAATAAAATGCTTTGTGTAATTGGAATTATTATCCACGCTAATTTAAGCTGATTGACGAACCTCATCATTATGGGTTTGTTTTTTTATATATGTGGAATAAAGAAAAACCTATTAAACTAGATATTATTAAGCAAATTAAATTAAACTCTATCGCTATACGCTGCTCATTCTCCAGTATAATCAAGAAACTAATTCCTTGTACAATAAAGATTGCAATTATAACACTTCAAACTGTCTTGATACTTAAACATATTATTTAATAATTTTTTTTCATTTACTCCTCTTTCTTAAGTTCTCGTGATTCATACATTACTTCAATACCAAGAGCAATTGAAAAATTAAAGTAGGCATTATTTAGTTTTCTTTGAAGTGAAGATCTACTTATTAAAAGAATTTTATCAAGCTCTGTCCTTCTATGGTTTTTGACATATAACAAATATAGAATATTAGCTTCTTCTTTAGATAACTTGTTGATTGCTTTATAAATGTTAGCAATATGTTGATTTTTCTCATCGTTATCATTTATCATTCTAATCATTCTATGATCGTAATTTAGATAGCTGATCGTTTTCATCATTTCTTCAAAGCTAGTTGATGAAACTACATAGTTTTGACCTTGAAGTTTTATAAGATCGCTAAATTCACCAAGTTCTTTTTTTGCTCTTCGTATACACTCTTTTCTATCTAATGCATCCTGATAACTCAAAGCATCCACCCTCTTTCTCTGTTTGTTCAATCATTCTTACTATTTCAATAACTCTTTTCTCATTCACTGAAATATTACTGTTGTAAATAGCATCCATAACTATAAAATCATCAACATTTATTCTTGTAACTTGCTCATAAATAAAGTTCATTCTAGTTTCATAGCATTCTCCTGGTATACCATTAAGACGATCATTAATTATTTCTGCAATACATTTTATTTGCTCTCGAAGTTCTTCTTTTCCCATACTTCCTCCTTCTCTATTATTCGTTTTCTTTTAATGTACAAGTGACTGGTACATTTTTAGTCAAATCCCCTTTTACTAATTCATCGATTGTTACATCTAATACGTTCGATAATTTTATTAATATAGATAAAGTAGGATTCCTTCGAATGCCTTTTTCAATCTCACATAAAGTTGCTTCACTAATTCCAGATAAGTTAGATAATTCTTTTTTGCTCAAGCAGAGTTTACATCTCAAAAACTTCACATTTTTATTAAACTTTATAATAGTCATATAGTTGGCTCCTTTTTGTGTTATGATTCTACATATAGAATTATATTTAGTGTCTGCCATAGAAGTCGGCAGAATATCTAGATTGATGTCATCTCCTGTACGAAAGGAGATGATGTTTATGGAACTTTTTGTTTTCGTAAATATAATCTTATCAATAATTAAAACCCTTTTAGATATATATAAAATATATAAATCTAGAACTAAATAATTTTTGTTAAGTATCAATCCGAAATCATAGCACTCATACTCTCAAGAGATGATGCTATGATGATCCTCTGTCGACTTCTATGGCAGAATTTTTTTATTTGTACCAGTAACTGGTACATTTTTATATAGTGTTAAATTATCTTTTGCTTATAAGGGTTTAATAGCCCCATATTCCTTTTTTATCTAATTTTGCTTGCGTTTGTACTGCTTGAATTTGCTCAGTATATTTATAGTCTCCATATAAATATTTCACTTCAGCAAAGCCTTCAGCAACAAGCGATTGCTGAAGAAGAACACCATCCACCCACACCCATGCGAGTGTACGATCATATTTATCCTTCTCATTATCATCTTCAAATTCCAACTTTATCTCTTTCGCATTAGTTAGAGCATCGCATGTATAGTTAGAAGCTTCTTTTCCAAATGTCTGAACTTCAGTTCCAGGTTTGACAGTTTCAGGTGTATCAATTGCAAGAAAGCGTACAATGGTTTCTTTCCCTTCTATATGCAATCTTGCTGTATCTCCATCAACACATTTCGCTAGTGATACATCACTATTAGATGATAAAGGTATGATAGATTTTGCTTGTGAATAAGCAAATGTTATAATTCCAATCACCAACGCTATTACCACACTAAAACGTTTCTTACTATATCTTTTTCTTGTCATTGCTTTTTTCTCCTATTCATACTTGACCTTTACAGATTCAATAATTTTTTTAGTTCCTGGAATTTTTCGATAAATTCCTGTAGAGTAGAATACTCTTCACGAAATTCTACTTCATTCATCCTTTGCTTTAGAAGATTTAATTCTTGATCAATCAAAGTAAAGCTTTGCGTAATAGTGTGCGTATGAATCTTATTAGTTTCTAAGTTTTCAATTTGTTTGTTATGATTGATTGTACTAGAACCTTTGTTTATTGAATTACTCTCATCGAATATCTCTTCTTCATCGTAGTTTATGGATGCCAATATATCATCACTGCTAGCGAAAGGATCACTAGATGTATCTTCTTCGACTTCTTTTTTATACTCTTTTATAGTCCTTAAATCTACACAATCCTTTCTTTCAACAAACATAAGTTGTTCTTCTTCATTAAGGGAAGATAGTTCTGCAGCTGTTGAAATAGGCATCCCTTCTGCAATCTTTTCTCTTACTTTAGGAATTGCATTGTTAAGTATTTTTTCATAATTACCAACTTGTGATTTTTTTAATCCGATATCCTTCGCAATGAGATTTTGAATTCGTCCTGGTATCTTTTCGCCATTCTCTTTTTTTAGACGGTAAATCTCTCTCAGTTCTTCGATGGTATCCAATTTTTCAGCTTCTGTTAGTGGATCTGCATTGTAATTGTTCAGTATCAATCTTCTACGAGCATCGATATCATCCATTGTCGTCACCTTGCATGGGATATATTCATATGTCATATCTCCATTTTTTATATTGTATAGAATTGCATTATATCGACGATGTCCTGCAACAAGTTCATATTCATATGTTGGATCTTCGATTTTTCGCACTACAAGATTATCATCCAGTCCATCCTCGGCAATATCTTCAGCAAGTTCTTGAATATGTCTTAAACCACGATTCTTACTGGCTTCTTTAATCTTTTGATAATGAATATTAGCAATTTCGTTTTTGAACCCAAGAGCACCCACATCTTTATTCATAAATTCTCTTAATATACTTTTTGCCATTTATAGCACCTCCAGTAATTCTTTAGCTAAGTTTTCATAATCAATTGTTACTTTGGATTTCTTATATTTCTTTGACAATGGTATTCTATTTTTCCTTGCCCTGTTAACAGGAATTAGATTATATCGTATGAATGTTTGAAATGATACTTTTCCAAATACAGCTAGTAGTTCCTGCATATCTTTCTGCATTTCTTTAGTAGCATCAATCTTAGTGTATAAGATTTTAAAATTTATCTCATTGGAACATAGCTCTTTGATTTCATTTACAGTTGTAATCATACCCTTAAGTGAATCTTCTCCGACTTCGGTGGGTATAACTATAAGATCATGTGTCATAACTATTTCAGCAGTTAACTTATTAAAATATGGCGAAGTATCTATAATGATGTAATCATACATACTTCGTATAGACTCTATTTGACTCTTAATTATCATATCTTTCACTTCTTCGCTCGCTAGATAATCATTGCCAGGTATGATATCCAAGTTTCTATATCTTGTATTATAAATACATTTACTCACTCTCTCATTTTTCAATAATCCTATGACGGTTTTTTTATACTGTCTTGTGGATAATCCATCTGTGGTATTTCTTTGTGGTTCAAAATCTACCAATAGTACTCTTTGTTCCATTAAAGTTAAATCATATGCCAAATTCTTTGCAGTAGTTGATTTACCACATCCACCTTTTCGATTCATGATTACAATAATTTTCGCTTTCTTATTCTCGTTCATTTTCTCTTTCCTCTTCACTTTCAAATCTTGACAAGTATGTAATTAGCATCTCTCGGATACTTTGATCGCGTATCATTCTTTGATTCTTGTTTTTTCCGTTGAATAGAGTTGCAGAAATCACTAAAGTTACCTGCAAAAGATCCTATGGATATTTCAAGCTTAACTCTTAGTCCATGTGATGCAAGTATCCTAATTATTTCTTTTTCTCCATACTCCTTGATGCAGCTATATGGAATCAAAACATTCTCAGTTTTATTTTTAAGTTGATCTAGAATATAAAGTGGCATTCTAGTTCCTGGAATATAATTATTCATTGACCTGCTTCCTTTCTGATTAAATCCAAAAATTGCATCTTAAACTTACTATCTTGTTTTTTTGAATTCTTTATTACGCTTTTTTCAACCACGTCATACTTTTCTTCAATCATTTCTACAAATTCATTTAATTCAACTTCTTTGATAAAATCTACTTTCACTCTTAACATTTTTCGTTCTCTTTCCTTTCCCAAAATCAACACTATGTTAATTTCAACGTTTAATATCAACACTATGTTAACTTTATTTCTTTTCAACCATTAAAGATTCCCTTTCTAAAGCATCGTTTTTAGCTTTTCTAATGCCTCAGAATTTGAATGATAATATCCTGATGCTTCCCAACTATCTAAAATCATTTTTACTGTTTCATTCCAAGATGCAGTCTTATCAATATAAATCTCATGTGTGATTTGAATTTCATATAGCATACACTCAATCAAATCAGACGCACCTTTTAAATCACTTACCGTTATCTCATCATAATCTACAAGTGTATATAGGAATTCTTTCTCTTCATATAAATAGACTGCAATATGCTTACCATCAACTCTTGTGTATGCCATGACAAGTAAACTCATTCCATTTTGATCCACAACAGGTATATATCTGTCTTTATCAAAAATCGGATCATCTCCAATAAAAGTACCATCATCGAATTTAACTTCATTTTCATCAGCATAGATAATTTTGATTCTAGTTGCAGTGTAAAGATCAAAAATTGTATAGCCTGACATTCTGTGTAAATCATTAAATTCTAGAAATCCCTTCATTTCTGTTTTTCCTTTCTATAGGTTCTATTGGAATACCACTAGCAATCAGATCTTTCCTAGTTTGAATAATTTGATCCATAAGTCGGTCTCTTTTTTCTTCAACCTTGTCATATTCTTCTACCGGACACATATTAGGTAGAGTAATATATTCCGTTGTAAGACGTAAATAGTTAAGTATTAAATTTTCTTGTGTTGTCATAAAATGACCTCCTCCTTAAGCATACTAATTTTATTAAAAGTGATTTGTCATAAGCCACACTATTCCTTCTTTCTTTTCTTCGGTTAAAGAAGTTTTTCGAAATATTCATGACTTTCATATCGTATAGCATCGCCATCCCACATTGGACCTACCCATCCTACAAATCGAGGGCATCCAACAAGTTCTTCTCTTATACCAAAGTATCCTCCCTGCACAGGTTCACATACTCCACATTCAACAAATTTATTTTTATCAACCTCATGAACATTTTCAAATTCTAAAACTTCTTGATGCCCATTAACTTGATAATAGAATCTAGCTGCTATAACTCTTTCATCTCTAATATCATTTAAATAATCAACAATATAATTCGTTATTGACGTTTCAAGCTCATTTTTCAATGATGTGATAATCTCTCCATGAAATAAATTTCTAGCTATTTTATCTTCAATCTCACTTACATAATAAGAGCCTGCGATTATATTTAAAGATGTCTGTCCTGTAATCTCTTTTACTTTATAATCAACATCTAAACAACCACATATATCAAATGTTATACGTTCTGCTTCCATTCGTGTTTCTTTATAATTCATCATATTCTCCTAAGGGGATTACCCTTGTAGTAAAGAGAAAAAGCATTTACAAAAATTAAATCTAAACTGCTTTTTCTTTTTTTTAATGCTAAGCACTGTCGTGCTTGACATATCGTGCATAGATGCTACTTTTTTTGCAACGCTCCATTATTGCCTTTAAATTGCTTCCTCATACAGGGCTATTTTAGGGCATTCTAAGCGTTGTTTTTAGCTATCTATTCTAGCAATACCTCGCTGCTTAACATCCATTCCTTGTAAGCATTCAAGTCATCATATCGTATCGATTGAACAATATTGATATCTTCCAAATTTAACTTCAATTCTTTCATTGCTTCTTTAAGTTTCTTTACAAATTTACTAGCATGCATTTTGATGTATGCTAGATCTCTTGTGACAGTACTCTTATCAATTGTCAGTATCTGGGCAATCAGAACATTACGCTTACCTTCATTTTTAAGTTTGGCTACCATAGTTCGCCTTTTTAAAATCTTCTGTTGCTTCTCTGTGATATTAAGTAGTTTAATAATCCTTTTTTTCTTCAATCGGTCTGAGTCTTTAAGAGATTTGCGTCTAAGTACATGTAACTGTTTTTGTTCTTCTTCAGTTATATTGAGTCTGTATATCATTCTCTGAATTGTACAACACTTATGTAATCCTCTAGGAGCGCAATTTTGTTCAATTTCTTTTATTGTAAGAGGCATCCTAAACGTATCATTGAGCTCATGCGCTACTCTTAACTCATCTTCAAGTGAACTCCCCTTCCACTGCATTCTCCTTCTTGCCATAAATATTATCAGTTCACGATATCCATCTTTTACATTTCTCTTGTTCCTAAGTTCTATCAGCTTTTTTAGATCCATTAGGATTGCACTTGTCAGTTCATTACGAAATGCATATCTTCTTTCAAGTTCTTCTTCACTCCAAACAGTCTTTATTGTTCTTTTTTTCTTTTGATCCTTTTTATACTTAACTACTTCAGTACGAGAATACTTAAACATAGGAAAGAAATCTTTCATCTGATAATTGGTATCATTAAACTCTAGAACTTCAACTGGGCGTAATGATTTTGTGTTTAAGGTGCCAGGTATTCTCATAATCTGTGTAACATTCATTGCATTTTGATCAAGTCCATATTCTTTTAGCTTTCCATAAAAGCTTTTATAAATGGAATTATATGTATTAAGCATGGATTTACATGCATGTTTGAATGTGTAAATAACATAAAGTCCTCTTCCAGAATCAATTACTGCAGTTGGCAATAAATCTAACTTATCTTTAATATGGAGTTCGTACATTTCGATTGGAGTAAGATCTTCATACTTTTTTAATTTATAGTAATCAAAATCCAACAAGAAGCCATTTAGATGCCACAATCTAGAAGTCTGCTTCTTTTTCCTTCTAAATGAATTTATACTGAAGTATGTATCTTCAACTTCAAAATCCTGTAGATCCTTGGCCATATGCACGAATTCTTCGATATTGTACATTCGATCAAAAAACTTTCTATCTCTATACTTTAATTCAGGTATTGTATCTGACCAGTCGCGAGTAATAGCAATATGGCTCTTACTTCCTGCATCTTCATGTATCTTTTGAACAAGTTGCAGATTGAGATCCATTTACCTCACCTCTCTCTTTAAAACCTATTCAACACTTACTAGCGTCCTGGGTTCCTTTTTTATAAGCTAAAACACAAAGTAATATAGCTGCAGTGACTAGCAGACCTATTGACATTAAATTTAGTTCTCCTATCAAAATTGCAACTACTACACATTCTATAATTCCAACAAGATAAGCTGCGAACATATTATTCACAACATCTTCATCAGTTTTATTTAGTAATGTGAATTTAACATAAGTTCCTTTCTTCATACGTCATTCTCCTTTTCATTTTTCTTGTCGATAAGTCTTCTTTTGCGATTATATCCCATGCAATAACAAATTATGGCCATTAAATTTATAAGAATCAAAATGGCTAAAATTCTCAATGAATTCATGTATTCTTAATATCTTTCGTATCTTCACCAGGAAACTCCAAACCATGTTGCCTTAATATTTCTATATTCTCTCTCAGATTCACATAAAGCTTCTGCCTTACTTGTATTTCTTGTGGTGAGAGTTTTAGGCAAACTCCAGGATCAAATAAATAGTCTAAATCAGGATTTTCTGCTAAAGCAACAATACCCTTACGAATTATCTGTCCAATAGGTTTATTCTTTTTCCCTGGTGAAACTCTTTTTACTAAGAGTTTGATGATTTCCTTTTCTTCATCATTTAGATAAATCAGAAACACTTCTCTTTTCGCGCTCTTCATAAACACCTCCTATATCTAAACAAACGTAAAAAGGGCACATTGCGTAAGTTTGCAATGTGCCCTCTATGTCTCTTTTTTGCTTTTCTATTAAAAAAGCAAACCTTAGATAATTCCAAAGTTTGCCAACACTCTAATGGCGCCTGAAACAAGACTCGAACTTGTGACCTGCCGGTTAACAGCCGGATGCTCTACCGACTGAGCTATTCAGGCATTTCTTAAGTGCTTAATTATGATATCATAATAAATCTGATTTGGCAATATTATTTTTCAAGAAAATTCACATTTTTTTATTTCTTTTTATTCCTTAAAAAAAGCACCTGTTTATATAGCTACAAGTGCTCCTAATTTTAATAATCTGATTCGTTTGTTTTGTTCTGCATAAGCGCTACACCAGCACTTGTTCCGATACGATCTGCACCAGCTTCTACCATCTTTTCCATATCTTCATAACAGCGAACACCACCAGCGGCTTTTACTTTACAAACACCTTTCACAGTGTCCTTCATCAATTTCACATCTTCTGGAGTTGCGCCACTCGTACTAAATCCTGTAGAAGTTTTCACAAAAGTCGCTCCAGCTTCCATACATAATTGACATGCCTTAACGATTTCTTCTTTTGTAAGTAAACAGTTTTCTAAAATCACTTTTACACAATGTCCATCTGCCGCTTTTACAACTGCTGCTATGTCTTCTTTAACTAAATCATAATTTCCAGCTTTCATAGCCCCAATATTTAAGACCATATCAATTTCGCTTGCTCCATTTGCAATCGCATCTTTTGTTTCAAATGCTTTTGCTGCTGTAGTCATTGCTCCCAGTGGAAACCCAATGACAGTACAAACCATAACATTGCTTCCTTTTAATAAATCAGCACAAGTCTTAACCCAACAACCATTCACGCAAACACTTGCGAAATCATATTCTTTTGCTTCTTCACATAATACTTTGATTTTATCATAGACAGCATCTGCCTTTAATAATGTGTGATCAATATATTTATTTAATTCCATGTTCAATCCTCCATATTCTATATGATATTAGTATAGCATGTCTCTCTATATAAATCATAGCTTTACTTATTTTTGTTTTTTCCAATACGCTTGTATAAATGGATCTTTTATAAATGAGATTGTAAATCGTGCAAACACAGTATAACGAATGACTTCTAACAGGCATATTGTGATAATAGAAGGCCATCCATAATGTTGTGTCATAAACATATCTATTGTATTAGATAGTGATGTTGAAAATCGTATAAGTTCTAGTATCCACGCAACTATAAACGTATAATATGTCCACCGCTTATACAAGAACATCGCAATCGCAGGAAGTGACCAAATAAGTGCACTATACAACGATGCAAACAACATATAACGTTGTACATAATCAATCCCTTTCCCATCGACTGATACATAAAGCCTTAAAAGGAATAGTCCCATAAAGATTAGGATCAATCCCCCATAAATGCAAACTATTAAAAGGATTGCATTCCATTTCAACGTACGAAGAGCTCTTCCTTTAATTTTCTGTTGCGATTGCTTGCGTACTTCATAGTCATCATTTTCCGCAAACAACTTTTGTATCAATGCTCGATCCTCTTCTTCTGCGGATTGACCTGTTGTTTCATAACGCTCCCATACATAAGCAATGGGTTTTTGATATAAGCGATATGTGTACATAAGGAACGTAATACATTTACATATATATAAGATTGTGAACAAAATTCTTATTGTGTGTTCATACAAATCTTTTGCATCATATTGGTAAAACATCACAATCGAGTATAGTCCATACAAACTAAATATACTCACCAATGTAAATAACAATCTTCCTATTTTTGTTTCTTTCCACAAAAACAGAATAGCAATGACCCATAACAATACTTCTATCCCGCTTTGTGCGCAATATTGTACAAGGACTTCTTGTTCCTGAAAGATTGTCTTTATCGTAAGGAATCCTACGCCAAAGAACACAATCAAAAAGACAAGAAGAAAAAGAAGTTGTACACGCAATTTGCGTAATCCTCGACTTCTTGCGGATTGAAAAGCTTCTTCATTTATAAAGAGAGTTTTGTTCAATTTTATCACCTTTCTTATTATACAAGAAAAAGCCACATTTGCCTATGCAATGTGACTTGTAATGTTTCCCGGGAAATGAATTTATTCATCTATTTCTATTATATCGTTTGGATTTATAAAGGTCGGATTCGGTTTATCAAAATAATTAGATGTATCTAAATCAAATGCATTATGTCCATCCAATCCGAAATCTTTAGTTTCTGTATGTGTAGTTAGAATGGTCATTAAATTCTTTAATGTTTGTAAAGATTTTTGTGCATTTTCTTTTAAATAACAAAACACTTTTTGTGCACCTTCATCTTGTATAAATTCAATGAGTTGTTCGTATTGATGCACACGAGCATCTTCAAATTCCATATCACGTAATACAGATGCGGTTAAATCGTTGTTCACGTGATGTTCAATAGGTTTCTCCTTTTCTTCTTCACCACTAGGCAAAATAAATTCAAATACTGGTGTATCATCGTTTGATTCATCATAATAACGATCGTCTTCTCCATGCATTTGATGAATTACATCCGATAGCACTTCCATATCATTCAACAATTTTGCACCAAGTTGCATATATACATCATGAAACTCTTCGTTATGAATCATAAACGATTGTCGAATATATACAAGGGCTTGCTCTAAGCCTGATTTGCATCCTTGTAATTGGTGGTCAAGCAATAAATAATACTGCGCGTTAGGTCTTGTGATATGCACTTCCACTGGAAGCTTATCTTCATATATAAACATGTATTCTATACCTCCATATTTAACATTAGTATGGCACAAGTTTTTTGAAGTATGCTATAATACCAAAAGATAAGGAAGGTGCTTATGAAAGAAATAACTTTAAACACAACATATACCCAAGAAATCGTGGTAGAAGAACGTATGTTAGCCGCAAATGTAGGAAGTGGAATTGTAAATGTATATGCAACTCCAATGATGATTGCATGTATGGAGAATACGGCTGTAAAATGCTTAGAGCCATTTATGGAAGAAGGAGAAACTTCTGTTGGTGTTATGATCAACTCCACACATGACGCTGCCACTCCTGTTGGTATGAAAGTACGCGTGAGTGCTACCGTTACTGCGGTAGATCGTAAAAAAATATCTTTTGAAATCATCGCTGAAGATGAAAAGGATATCATTGGGAAAGCAAGTCATGATCGTTTCGTAGTACTGAAAGAAAAGTTCGAACAAAAAGCTAAACAGAAATTAGATGAACAGCTCTAAGGGCTGTTTTTTCTATGAGCAAATCACTCTACTTCCTTATTAAGATATGATAGGATATTTTTATACGAGGAGGATACAAATGAACAAATTATATAAACTATCCGCTTTTTATGCAGTCCTTGGAATGGCTGGTGGAGTATTTTTTAGAGAATTTACAAAACTACAGGGCTTTGATGGAGTTACTTCTCTAGGAGTAGTACATACGCATGCATTTATGCTAGGTATGATGTTCTTTTTAGTAGTACTGATTCTTGAGAAATTATTCGCATTGAGTACACAAAAGAATTTCCTTAGATTTCTATATATTTATAATATAGGACTACTAATCGCAATTGTCATGCTATTTGCACGTGGTATTCCTCAAGTCTTGAATATCACATTGGCATCTAGAATGAATAGTGCAATCAGTGGAATTGCAGGAATTGGACACATTCTTATTTGTATTGGCTTGTTCTATTTCTTTAAAATCTTAAAACACCAGACTAAGCAAGCGTAGAAAAGGTCATAACCTCGAGTTATGACCTATTTTTTTATCAAATTCTCTTTACGCATACACTGTATTTCATCTGCTTGCATACCCAACTGGTTTACATGTATTTCCTCTTTTAAAGGACACGCAAGTGATTGAATCATATAAGAACATAACGTACAGTATCCCATAGAATCGCTTCTACGTATACACTCATATTTACATTTCATAATACAGTTTTTATCAATCCATTTCGCAAGTTCCAACATCGCATTTTCTGCTAAACGATGTGTAAACTCATTTGGTAAACCTGCATCTAATAAATAGCGATATAAAATATCCGCGTATGTTAAGCAATATTCCATAATGAAGAAGTTCTCAGCGTTCTCTTTTTGGATATGTGTTGGCCATAAAGAGCGAATGATATGATTACGATCATATCGTTCTTGTTCAATACGCTTTCTTGGATTTTTCAAGCATTCATGATTGCATTCTTTACATTTTGATAAAAATTCTCCCATGGTTTTTAGTACTTGGAATTTAAAAGTAGGAAAATCTATCTTAACAGAAAAATCCTTTTCCAACTTAGGAAAAGCTTCTGCGCACATAATTAATATCGCGTCTACAGTTTCTGCCTCAAACACAGATAACCTTGTGATAGGTTTTTCTAAAAACATCATCAAATCATTACTATTTAAGTATTTCATATAAAATCACCTTCTTAATATTACACTAATTGATAAAGTAAATAAACCTTAATGAAACATTTTTTATATTTATACGGTCTTCTTTATAGAGGAGCGTGAATAGGATGAAGAAAATTTTGATAATTTGTATATTAGGTATTCTCATTGGCATAGGGTGTTCAACACAAAAACAGGAACAAAAAGAGGCATCTGTTTCAAAAGTAAAGGATTTTGGTGAAGTTCTATATACATTCACTGAAGAAAATGATGTAAGCGCATGGAATTCTTTTGTGAAGGAAAAATCACAGTATCAAAAAGCTACCATTAAAATCATAACGTATACAACAGAAGAAGACCCTATTATCACCACATTAACGAAAGATAAAGATGGATATATGTTAACAATCGATTCAAGTGCTGATGGGTATCGAGGACATATTAATCCCATTGTATCAAAGTCTTTTAAGTACCTGCATAGTATGAATGGGCAGGAATATAGTGATGCTATAAAAGAATCGTATATCATCTGTTTTAGCGAAGATCCTGCTTTCATGGACTATTGGTTTCTTAGCGATTATCCAAAAGTAAACATATTTAAAGAACGTGATATCAACATTATAAAAACGCCTACTTTTATAATGGATCCCTACAACATATTGGTTACAAAACGAAAATAACATACAAAAAAAGCCAATGCACCCCTTGCACGTACAAAAAAGATCCCGATAAGCGACTACTTCGGAATCTCTCGTTAATTATCATGGTGGAGCTTATCGGGATCGAACCGATGACCCCCTGCGTGCAAGGCAGGTGCTCTCCCAGCTGAGCTAAAACCCCATGTATAATTAAATTCGATGGTGGGCCTGAATGGACTTGAACCAACGACCTCACCCTTATCAGGGGTGCGCTCTAACCACCTGAGCTACAGGCCCATTTCCATCGAATGCCTATATATAATACCATGTGAGTATTATCGTGTCAACTACTTTTTGAACAATTTTTTATTACTTTTTTATAATAAAAAATTGAAGTATTCACTGATACCATTATATAGAGTTTTGGCTACTTTCTGTTGATAATCTTCTTGAATAAGCAAAGATCGATCGTGTGCATTCGATAAAAAACCGCACTCAATTAGGGATCCTATTTTTTTTGCATTATTTAATATATAGTAATCTCCTTCTTTACATGTCATTTGCGTACCAGTTAATGTTTTTAAATGTTTCTGCATGATTTGTGCAAATGCTCTAGCAACTTCATTATCCTTTTGATAGAAAGCTTGTGCTCCTTTTACATTCGTATTTGGATATGCATTTAGATGAATCGATAAAAATAAATCTACATCTTTATCGTTGATAATGCTTATCCTTTTTTTCATATCTTCTTTCTTTCGTATCTTCGCATCTTTTGAAGCTAAATCATAATCTCCATCTCTTGTCATAATTACTTTAGCTCCAGATTGTTCTAATAAGGCTTTTGTTTTCTTTGCAATAGAAAGGTTGATTTCATCTTCCTTATATTTACCACTTTTAGCACCTGCATCTATTCCTCCATGTCCACTGTCTAATACAATCACAACGCCAGCAAGATTTTGTACTCTTTTTAAAGCTGTTACACTTGTTACACGAGTCATAAAAAAGCTTCCAAATAATAATGTACAAAGAATTGCGATTCCAAGTATATATTTTTTCTTTTTCAAGTTCTTCACCACTAGCAGTATATGAATACACTAACAAAATTATTGCGTAAAATAAAGACAATCGTCTTTTTTAAATTTTATTACCCGCTTGATAAGCTTGATTCATAAGAGGAGTTTTTTCTACTTCATGCATATCATATACACCTAATCCATAGATGATATCTCTAACATTTGGTTCCTCTAAACAATCAAAGAAACCTTGGAAGCTTTCTACTACATGTTTCATAGGTTCTCTGTCTTCTTCTGCAGCGCTCATAATTACATAGTAATCTTTATTCCCAAGTTTTGTATACACAGGGCAAGTACGATCAATCAACATTTTCATTTGTGCACTCATATTGTAAAAATAGACTGGAGTAGCCATTACAATTACATCTGCCGCAACCATTTTTTCTAAGATAGCATCCATTGCATCTCTTTGTACACAACGTCCAGTCTTGGGGCAACTTCCACATCCTGTGCAAAAATGAATATCTTCCTTAGCAATTTGAATTTTTTCAACACGATGTCCAGCATCTATGGCGCCTTTCATAAATTCATCACACAATACATCTGAATTGCCTTGAATCCTTGGGCTTCCTGCTAGTATCACAACATTTTTCATTTATTTTCCTCTTTTCTCTTTAATTTCTTTTCACCAGTTAATACCCTTGTTTCATATCCTTCGATTTTTTGATTTAATCGTTCTAGAGTCATCTTCATTTCTTCCATACGCTTTGTTAATAAAGTGCGTTGTTCCAACAACAACTCTTTACGTGCAGCAATCGTAGAATCGCCTTCTTGAAACATCGCTACATATTCAATCAAAGATTCAATTGATAAACCAGCACTTCGCATACACTTAATGAATTCTACCCACTTGGTATCTTCTTTTTGATAATCGCGAATACCTCCAGGGGTACGATGTACAGGAGGTATTAAGTGGATTCTTTCATAATAACGTAATGTGTCTTGTGAAATATCATAACGTTCACTTACCTCTTTTATACTTGCCATAAAAATCCTCCTTATGGTTCTTTCCTTCTATTATAAACCTTGGAGTAAACTCCAAGGCAAGCATTATTTTGTAAACATTAAAAATGTCTACATCTTTGTCTTTTCCGTTATCCTCATTTCTGCTATAATATCACCATGTCAAATTTTAAATTAAAACTATTAATCTATTTCGCCGCAATTTCTGCAGGCGCCCTATTGATATCTAATCTCGCAGCGATTAAGCTATGGGATTTTTTAGGTATCGCCGTTGATGGAGGAATCGTTGTATTTCCTCTCACCTATATACTCGGTGATTTAATCGTAGAATTCTATGGTAAGAAAATTGCCAAGAGTGTTGTTTTCTCTTCTTTCCTAGTCAATATTATCGCCGTTATTGCTTTCTATATAGTAATAGCGTTACCATCGTATCCTGGATGGGATATGCAAGATGCGTATACAAGTGTTCTAGGGTTTACTCCACGTATTATCATCGGTTCTCTTACAGCTTATATTTGTTCAAATTTATTGAATAACTATATTTTTACAAGATTAAAAAATGGAAATGGCGTATTTGCGAGAAGTTTTATCGCAAGAGCATTGAGTTCTTCTGCATTTGCCCATATCATTGATTGTATTATATTTGAAACAATTGCATTCTTAGGTGTGTTAACATTGAAAGAATTCTTCGCACAAGCAGTATTCGCATATATATTAGGTATCGGATTTGAACTTATCTTATCCCCTATGGAAGTTATCATCGCAAAAAGATTAAGAGGTAGACTAGAATGACAAATTATAAAAATAACAACACATTTAGCTTTGAAATTGAGAAAAAAATTCCTGGTAAATTAGGACGTGCTGGTATTATACATACTCCACATGGTGATATTAAAACACCTGCATTTATGTGTGTAGGTACAAAAGGAGAAGTTCGCTTTGTTGCAATGGAAGATTTAGCAAATATTCATGCACAGGCTATGTTAAGCAATGGGTATCATCTACGTAACATTTCACCTGAAATTGCGCAACAAGGTGGTTTAGCAAAATGGTCTGGTTGGGATGGACCAACGCTTACTGATTCTGGTGGTTTTCAAGTGATGTCGCTGGGATCTGGTCTTGGAAAAGTAGTTAGTATGAAACGCGAAGAACAAGTGATCAATACAGATCCTAAAGAACGTTTAACCCACGTAACAGAAGACGGAGTAAGATTTATCGACCCTTTCACAAATCAAGAAGATTTTATTGGTCCAGAAGAATCTATGCAAATTCAATGTCGTATTGGGGCAGATATCCATATGGCATATGATGAGCTTACTTCACTTGCGGATAGTTACGATTATAATGTAGAATCATTAGCACGCACAGAGCGCTGGGCGCTACGTAGTCTTGATGAGCATAAGAAGCATTGTGATGATTTGGGATATCATCAATCTCTATATGGAGTCCTACAAGGAGGACGTTGGGAAGATTTGAGACGTTCTACTGCCAAGAAATTTGCGAATATGGACTTTGATGGATATGGACTTGGTGGCGCTTTCCTAAAAGAAAGTCTTGGAGAAATACTTACGTGGTGTTGTGAAGAATTACCAGAAGGTAAACCTCGTCACTTACTTGGTCTCTCTCATCCAGATGATATCTTAATTGGTACAGAGATGGGGGCAGATACCTTTGATTGTGTGGCTCCAACTCGAGAGGCTAGACATGGTAAAATTTATACAAAATATGGTCCCATCAATCTTCAAAAATGCACAGGAAGTATGGAGCTTCCGGATGTACATTGTGATTGTCCTACATGTAAAGCAGGATGGACACTTGGTGAATTACGAGAATTATGGAAATCTGGTGAAGAAGAAAAGAAATTTCAATATTTCAACCTTGCTTCGCAACATAACTTACGATTCATTATTCGTTTAACAGAAGAAATACGTGCTTCCATCTTAGATGGAACTTTTGAAGAATACAAAGAGAATTTTCTAAAAGATTACTACAAGAGATAAAGGATGGAACTTTCCACCCTTTCTTTATTTTCCTTGCATCTCTATACAATGTATGGTATCATACCAACGAGCCGATATATCGAGAGATATTCACCCCGTCAGCTAGAGTACGGTATATAAAATGCTAGCACTGGAATTAGCCTATTACAGGCTTTTTTTTATACATGTAACAAAACTCTACAATATAAAAATACCACTTCGCCATTCATAACGATTAGCAGAGCGGTATTTTTATATTGTAGTGGATATCGTTAAGCTTGTGCCATTTCCTTATGCAAGATAAATCTCTCTTCAAATTCATCTACAGGCATTGGCTTATAATAGTAGAATCCTTGGATTAAATCACAATTGATCTTTTCTAGATATTTGGCATATTCTTTTGTTTCAATACCTTCAGCTACAACACGCATATTAAAGGTATGGGCGATTTCAATGATATGCTTTAACAACACATGTTCTTTTTCGTTTTTGAAATTTTGAAATAAGGAATGATCTAACTTTAACTCCGATAAATTTATATTAGCTAAAATATCAAAGGAAGAAAAACCACTTCCAAAATCATCTAATGCACAATGAAAACCTAATGTATCAATACTATGAACGACATCTCTTAGCTGTTCAAGTTCATTCAATACAACGCTTTCCAACAATTCAATACAGATATTCTCACTATCGATATCATAACGTTCAAATACTTCGCGATATTCCGGGTAAAAATACGGACCATTAAAATATGCACGAGACAAATTGAAACTGATTTGAATATCTCTGTTGTATTGTTTTTTCCATTTCTCCATATATTGACAACCTTTTTCAAAAAGATATAAGTCCACATCGCGTATCTTGCCATTTTCTTCAATATTTGATAAAAAGCTATCTAATGGAATCATACCCAATTCTGGATCAATCCAGCGCATCAATGCTTCAGCACAATAAACTTCTTTTGTTTTGGCATTCACTTTGGGTTGTAAATACAATTGGAAGTGCCCATTTTCTAGTGCACTATCTACTTTATTTTCTAGTTTTAAAAATGCTTCATTTTGATCTGTAATAGAAACATAATACATATCATAATTAGATTCTGGATAGTAATGATGCGGTCCAAACCTTGATATTTCAGCGAAATATTTTGCATTCGCATAATCAATACTCTGATCTATAATAATCGGAAAGAAACCCATTTCGACATATAATGGTTTCTCGTATAATTCCTTCATTTTATCTCGAATAGCGTAATGGAATTGAGGAGCACGTGTATGCAAATGTTCTAAGTTTGCGTCGCAATGAATGAGAAGAAGAAATACATTAGAATCTAAATGAACAAGATATTCCCCATCTTGTAGACAATCTAATAATTGTTGTTTGCTAGAAGTTATGATGGTTTGTGTCTCTTCATGTCCTATTCTATGACAGTATTCACGAAAGTTTTTTAATGCTATAGAAACCAAGCTATACCCCTCTATATTTTGATTTATAATTTCATTGTATTTTTGTATGATTAATTCTTCTTTTAACAATTCCATTCGCCCTACCTCTTTCTCTACTAATCATTATATAATTCTTTCCTCTTTCAAACAAGTGAAATAATGGAATAACTTGTATAAAATAACACATATGTAACATATCCCGATAAAAAAGGAAGGTAAATAGTTACCTTCCAACCCTAATGCTTTCTTCTATACATTCTTATTTATATTGAGCGATTAATTTTCTTAATGCAGCCACCGCAACTTTTGTTTCCAAAGTAGTATCGTAGAACCCTTCATTGCTCATTCCTGCTTTTGCGCGTTCTTGATTTCCTACAGCAAGTAAAATGGTACCGCATTTCACGTTCAAATAACTCGCAACTGTAAATAATGCAGCAGATTCCATTTCTGAACCAAGGCAACCAAGTTGCATCCATGCTTTCCATTTGCTTTCTAATTCATAAGAA
Source organism: Amedibacillus sp. YH-ame6 (assembly GCF_053848845.1). Classification (NCBI taxonomy): domain Bacteria; kingdom Bacillati; phylum Bacillota; class Erysipelotrichia; order Erysipelotrichales; family Erysipelotrichaceae; genus Amedibacillus; species Amedibacillus sp. YH-ame6. The sequence goes on along the minus strand of NZ_JBSPEZ010000016.1, from coordinate 10,068 downwards.
ACTGGCATATTTTCTGGTTCATGTTGTCCATAGAATGAATCCTTACATTGTACAACACCCACATGATAAGAAGCTTCGTTTTCATTTGCTGCTTGAATCAATGCATTTACAATTTCATGATTCGCTACTGCAGGGAATTCGATAGGAGCATACTCTTTACTAGTTCCTTCCATTCTTACTGCACCAGTCGCAATAATCAAATCTCCCCCTTTTACATTTAAGTTCATCCCTCCACAAGTTCCAAGACGAATAAAGTATTTAGCACCCGCATCCACCAATTCTTGTAATGCGATGGCAGCACTTGGACCACCAATTCCAGTAGATGCTACACTTACCTTAACACCGTCTAAAGTTCCTGTATATGTTGTATACTCTCTTAAGTCTGCGATTTCTTTCGCATCATCAAAATATGTTGCGATTGTTTTACAACGCTTTGGATCTCCAGGTAGAATTACATATTCTCCAACTTCTCCATCTTGTATTCCGATATGGAATTGTGTTCCGTCATTTCTTTTCATAAGATTACCTTTTACCTTTCTTAATTTGATTCGCTGATCAACATTTTCTTTACGATATTTACAGTGATAAAGCTGATAAAGACGACAATTACAAAGAGTAATAAAATATTGCTATATAACATCCCTACACTAGAGGCTGTTCCAGTAAAGGAAGTATTTTGAAGAGCATCCATTGTTAATAGACGACCAGTAATTACAATCCCTGTAGAAGATGTAATTTTGATACATAGGTTGAAGAACCCTAGTCCTGTACCACGCATTTTTTCAGGAAGTGCATTGATAACAAGTGTCATAATTGGTGTATATAAGATAGAGAAACCTCCATTAAACAAGCAAGACATTATCACCAATAATACAATGGATGATTCTAAGAAGAAGCTACCTAGCAACAATCCTAACGCCATACTACCAAGACCCATAACGAGTGTTTTTGTAAGTCCAATACGTTTCGTGATTTTACTTCCCATAATACCAATTGCCATACTAATCGCATAACTTGGAAGTAAAATCATGGATATCTGACTTACATCAATTTGATGAACATTCTTCGCCATAAAGGAGAATAAGAAGGAATATGACCCTTGTGTTAAATATGTAATCAATACAACAAGTATAACCAACATATATTTCCAGTTCTTAAAGAAATCAATGGTAATAAACGCATGTTTATAACGACTAATATATACAAGGAAGATAACCGCCGTTACCACACTCAATGCTAAGATGCGTACATCCATAAGATTAAAATAGAGAGAGATAAATAATGAGAGAAGTGCCATAATCGTAATTCCTAGAAAATCAATCTTTGTTTTCTCTTCTTTTGAATCTTCTGGTAAGTACTTCATAATAAATGGTATACAGACAAGTGAGAACGCTGGCACGATGAATAAGTAACGCCATCCTAGATAGGCTGAGAAAATACCTCCTAGTAAAATACCAAACATTTGACCTCCTGAAAAACAAGCAGTGTTAAATCCATAATATTTCATACGCTGTGTCTCATCCAAATATTTGGTTGCGCTTAGAATTAGTAGCGCAGAGGAACAAGTACCTCCTGCCATTTGAACTGCACGAAATATAACTACTAACATAAACGATTGATTAAACAATAAACCTCCGATAGATCCAATCGCAGAAATAATGATCCCTACAATCAACAGTTTCTTAATAGACATGAAGTCAGACAGCGCAGTATACACAACATAAGCGACTCCCATCGTTAACATTGCGACTGCCGAAATCAAACTAACATCCGATGAAGAAACTGCAAAATCCTCCGCAATTAAAGGGGCACAGACATTAAAGGCTTCTTGAAGACTCCCCGCAAGGATGAAAGCAAGCATGATCATCGGCATTGCTTTTTGAACATTTTTTGAATTCATACATTCTCCTTTCTTACATACTTGTATGTATTGTTGTATGTTATGTATATAATATAATACATGTATACAATATTTGTCAACAACTTTTTTGTAAATGCTTACAAAAAAAAGGACTTCACTCTCGAAGTTCCTTTAATGATTACTATAAATTTTAATCAATGCTCGATCAATTGGTATATAATATTTATTCACCGCAACTACTTCTCCATGCATATCCACGATTGTTTCATGGATCATTTGAAACATATCTGTTGTATGTACGATGTTTTTGTCTTTCAAATTATCACTCATAGCAACAACCTTAATTTCACACTTCCTTGAATGCGCTAGCTGATATATATCCTGTTCCATAAATTTCATAAAACTTGCGTCATCATTAAGATCAAATGAATTCAAACATTGCCAATCACTCGCAATATGTGAGAAACAATAAGCATAGATATTCCCTTCATATTCATAATAACGATGAACAGCCAATACAACTGGCATTTTACGCTTAAAGATGCGTTGTGTATATTCAGTTGAAATCCCTGGCACAATCTCAAGTCGAACATGTTCTAAAGTATCCATACAAGATTTATAAATAGGATTATCCATCTTTTCTAATCCAGTCGCGTTGATATCAATTGTCTTACGCACAAAGTTTCCAACACCTCGACGGGCTTCAATAATACCATCTTCTTGTAAAAGATTTAATGCTTGACGAAGAGTGGAACGACTTACATCCATCTGTTGTGCTAGAACTGGCTCACTTATTAGTTTGCTTCCTTCTGGATACATTCCTTCTTCAATCATTTGTAATATTTTATTGTAGACAACTGCATAACGAGCTGCCTTCTCTCTTGAACGATTATTTTCCATATGACACATCCCTTTTGCCTATATCATACTACAATTGTACATTTTAGACAATCGCGCATTAATGACTCTAATTTCCCCTAACAAAAAAGGCACTTACAAAATATACTATCCTTCTGCAAGTACCTTTTCATTTACTTTATAATTTCATTATACATACTTCAATAAGGAGCCATATCCTCTCTTTTCCATATCCCCTTTCTTTACAAATTCAATAGATGCACTATTGATACAAAAACGCAATCCACCTTTATCCTTAGGTCCATCATCAAACACATGTCCTAAATGAGCATTCCCACTTCGACTTCTTACTTCTATACGTTTCATACCAAAACTTCCATCTTTCTTCGTAGTAATCACCTCTGAAGAAATCGGTCTTGTAAAGCTTGGCCATCCACATCCAGAATCAAACTTATCACTTGATGAAAACAAAGGTTCTCCTGTCGTTATATCTACATAGATTCCAGCGCTTTTTTCATCCCAGTATAAATTACTGAATGCTCCTTCTGTAACTCCATTTTGAGTAACTTCATACTGTTGTATCGTGAGCATTTCGCGCAATTCTTTATCTGTTGGCTTTGGATATTTTGCTTCATCTATGACTGGCATATCTGCTTTACTCACATCAATATGACAGTATCCTCCAGGATTTTTCTTTAGATAATCTTGGTGATACTCTTCCGCAACTACATAATTCTTTAATGGAAATACTTCTACAGCTAATATTTTTCCTAATTTCACTGCTTGTCCTTTCATTGTTTGTTCAATGATTGTTAGATCTTCCACATCTATATAATAAACACCTGTACGATACTGTTTACCAGCATCATTGCCTTGTTTATTTAAACTAACAGGATCTACCACACGGAAGTAATATAGGAGAAGTTCATGCAAACTCACGATATTTTCATCATATACCACATGAACACTTTCCGCATGTTCTGTATTTCTCAGCATTTCATAACTTGTCTTATCCTTAGTACCATTTGCATATCCAACAGACGCATCTTCCACGCCATCTATTTTTGAGAAATATTCTTCTAGTCCCCAAAAACAACCGCCTGCTAAATAAATTTCTTTTATTTTTTTCTCTTGATTCCTTTCCATAGGTTTTACCTCTTTCTTTGAGATGCTTTCGATTCTCTTATCGATCTTACTTTTTTCTGATCGGTTACTTTGTATCGCAGCATACAATACCAGGATTGCAGATACGCTACATACAAGTATTATGATTTTCTTCTTCATAAAACGACCGTATACAATACGTATTCTCTATTGTACATTCCTTCCTTTTTACTCGATATCTGCCATTGTTTGATCAATTTGATCTTTATTTAAATGACCAGGTTGTACTTTTATCAGATTACCCTCTTTATCTATAAATACCGATGTAGGATAACCACGTACACCAATTTTTTGTAAGTATTCGCCGTTTTTATCAAATAACACATTTATATTTTTATATTCCAATTTCGTAAACCATTCCATAAAATCTTCCTGACTCATCTCACTTTGATGAAGTGGCGCAACCATTGTCACAACCTCATATTCACTATTATCTTCCTTCAACGTATTCAATTCATCCAATCCAGACAAACAGATTGGACACCAAGAAGCCCATATTTTTATATACAGTTTCTTTCCTTTATAATCCGTTAAACTCTTAGTTTCTCCAAGATTATTTTGCATCGTAAACAATGGTGCCATATCCTTTTGTTGTTCCTCTTTTTTAGACATATCACGTTGTGAACAACCTGCCATAATACATAGGCACATACCTATCATTGTTATATACTTAAATCGCATATTATATCCTCTTTTCCTTACGCCTAAAATAACGTAATAAGTTCATTCAACTTGTTAAACATAAGAAGTACACCCATGCAAACTAACAAAAGACCCGAGATGCGCTTTATCAATATCATGTGCTTCTTTATAAATTGAAAGTATTGCATGATAAAACTTGAGGCAAGTGCTAATAACAGAAATGGAATGGATAACCCTAAAGTATACACCATCATAAGACTTCCTCCATATAACGCGGATCCATTATTGGATGCCGCAATCGCAAGAACAGCACTTAAGACAGGTCCAATACATGGTGTCCAACCAAAGCTAAATGTTAACCCCAATATATACGCTTGAAGATAACCTTTAAACTCTTTCTGTTTCATTTTTACCTTTTTTTCTCTTTGCAAGGTTTTGATGTTAATAATCTCCATTTGATGTAATCCCATTACAATGACAATTGCGCCCATAACATAATTGGTATATGGATGATTCAACACTCCACTTAATGCGCCCGCTCCATACCCTAAAATAAAGAATACGGTAGATAACCCTAATATAAAACATAGGGTTTTCGCAATCGCACGCAAATGCTTTATTTTCATTATCGTTTGCTTTTCATGCGTATCCACATCTTTAAATAATGTGCTCATATAAACTGGCAACAATGGGAAAATACAAGGGGAGAAAAACGATAGTATCCCTGCCACAAAAACAGTACCAAAATACACTTCATGATACATATAATCACTTCCTCTTCTTCAAAAATTCGAAACTTTTATCATACAAGATAATGTTTCCTATTTCACATCATCAACAAGGCAATACCAATGTAAATTTCGAACCTACATGCTCTTCGCTTTCTACAAATAATGTTCCTTTTAGTTGGAGTGCTAACGTCTTACTAATATACAACCCTAAACCCGATCCTCCTGTATACTGATTACGGGATTTTTCAACACGATACAATCGATCAAAAATATAAGGGATATCTTCTTTAGGAATACCAATACCTTCATCTTGAATGCTGAACTCTACGGTATTCTCTATTTTTTTCACAGTTATTACGATAGTACTTTCTTTATTGGCATACTGAATACTATTATCAATTAAATTACTTAAAATTCTTGTTAAGCTCATTTCATCCATAGCCTGAAAGCATATATCTTCCTTCATCTCTACACAAAGGTGTTGTCTATTCTTTTTCATTTTAAATTGAAACCCTGATAAAATCTTTACTAACAATTGATCCATCCACACTTCATGGAGCATTTGTTTGCAGCTCAAAAAGTGATTTTCATTCTCTACCATTGCCACTTCCATCAACTGCTTCGTTAATTCATGTAATCGTTCTACTTGATTCATCATTTGATTTAAAATTTCTGGTATCTCTTCTTTTAATATAATCCCATCTTGTATAGCTTCTATTTGACTCCCTATAGCTGTAATAGGGGTTTTAATATCATGACCAAGCTGTGAAATCATATTGCTCTTTTCTTGTTCACTTTTCTCTAAAGCAGTAAAACTATCTGACAATGCAACGACCATATCATTAAAATCACCAGCCAACCGCATAAATTCTTTTGGTGCCTTATTTAGTGTAATCATTTGAAAACAATTATTTTGCACTTGTCGCGTTTGTTCACGAAAATTATCTAGAGAATGAAACGTTCCTCTTAATAGAAATAAGCCAAAAATAGCACCTACAACATTCGCAATACAAGTAATCAAGATAAGAATATATCCTGTTTCTGTTGTCACATACATCTTTTGAATACTCACCCAAACGATACACAAAACTACAAGACCCGATACAATAAAAGAGGTAATCATAAGGTTCTTAAGTCTCATCGACTTTCCTCCATACGGTATCCAAGTCCCCAAACCGTTTGAATGCGTGGATATGCTTTCCCCATAGAACCTTTATCTAGCTTTTCTCGAAGACTAAATATATGTACATTCAATGTATTCGCATCATCCATATAATCACTTTCCCAAACTTTTTTATACAGCTCCGATTTTGAAAACACGCGCCCTATATTACATAAGAACAACAACAATAATTGAAATTCTTTAATAGACAATATCAATTCTTCTTCATATAGATATACTTGATGTCGTTGTTTATCTATTTTAATATGTTCTTTTTCAACCTTATACTCATTGTCTTGCGTATTTGGAGTGATTCGATTTAATAGGTTCTTCACTCGAAGAGTTAATTCTCTAGGGCTAAATGGTTTTGTCACAAAGTCATCTGCACCAAGCATTAAAGAATATATTTTATCTTGTTCCTGATCTTTCGCACTTATAAAAATAAAGGGAGCGCGTTCTTCAATTTCTAAGACCTCTTCCATAAATTCATACCCATCCATTTTTGGCATCATGATATCTGTTATGATCAAATCAATCGCATGTGTCTTATAAATCCGTAATGCTTCCACACCATTTGTTGCGGTATAAATTTCATAACCTTCTCGTTCCAAATAACGCTTCACGATAGCAATGATATCCGCTTCATCATCAACAATTAGTATTTGTTTCATAAGACTCTCCTTCCCCTTTATAAGCATAATAGGAAGTTTGTATTCTTCGCAGTTGCTTATAAAGGTTCGTTTTACCTACAGTGTAACCTTTACACCTATCAATTACCATTTATATGATTTTTAAGCCTTATTTCATCATTGATAATGTCGCCTTAGCAAATACACTTTCCGCATCATTACAATAGATCACAACCGTATCAAAGTCTTTTTTCATAGCCATGTCAATTTCAAATGTTTGATCCATATTCTTTAGATCAATTTTTGAAACATCATATCCATCTTTCATATTTCCATCTTTCGTTAACCATACATGAACATCTGGTCCTTCATCTGTCACAAACTCCGTTAACATCAATTTGTTACCTTTAAGTTCAACTTTACCACTTGTTTTCTTGTTCATTTCCGCAACAAACATACCACTCATGCTATTGTCATCCTTCTTCATGGATTTATCCGATGCTTCTGTCATCTCATCCTTCTCCATTTTTGTTTCTTTTTCCCCTGTTCCACATGCCGCTACCATAAAACATAACATTACTACCATGGAAATCGTATACACTTTTCTTGTCTTTTTCATTTTGAACATCTCCTTTTTCTTTCTGAGCTAAGCATACACGATAACCCTTAATACAATCTCAAATGATTCTTAAATAAGTATTAAATGTACCTCTAAATTTTTGTAGAATGTATTTAAAAAGTCCGTTCATAATAAAATTAATTTCTCAATTGATCTATAACGTAAGGAGATAGGAATATTTTATCAATTGATTTTGTCACATATGATCTTCTTAGGAGTTTTATCTAAATTTATTAAACACGAGGCTTTACGAAGCATTTCTAAATGTCTCGTTATGAAATTTGGAAATTCGCACATAGGTACTAAGAAACCATATTTTATGAATAAAATTCTTTTTGTTTTTGCTCACAGAATTTCTATATAAATTAAGATTAATGTAAAAAAAAGCATATCATTTTAAATGACGTGCCTTTTTGACCTATGAAAGCTTATAGTACCAATATAATTAAGTAAATAAATATCATTATTGAATTGCATTTATCGTTCTAATTTCTCTTAAAAATGATTTTCCTGTATTCCCTCTTTTTATCTCAAGATTAGACACAAATGAACATCCAGCTGTAACAAGTTTTTCATCTTCCTTTGGTATAAAGCTATATGCTTGCTGAATTACAAATGGTTTCCCCCCATACTCACCTATATATATCATAATATGACCATTTATCTCAAGCAATGTGCCAATTGGTTGCTTTAGAATTAAGGCTTCTTTTTGTTCATCGCTATATTTCGATACATCAACTCTTTTAGCAGGTACTGCAGCCTGACTATCAGCATTTCTAGGCAAATTAACTCCGAAGCAATGATAAACATCCATTATATAACTAGCACAATCACGTGCATTCCACAGTCCACCCCAACCATAACGCTCTCCAAGCATTTTAAATGCCTGCGTTATTACATTTCTAGGAGTATATTCCAAGAAACCTTCAGTTACATCTAATCCTTGAGGTATCCTTGTTTCAACTAGTTTCAAATCTCCAGTCTCTTCTCTTGTGGGAATTAACACTACATAAGAGCTTTCTGTAAAAACTCCATCAACATCTAAAGGCTTATCTTTAACTAGCATGAATTTCGTCCCCATAGTAAATTCCTTACTAGAAACTTTAAGATTACTATTGTTCACATCTAAGATAATACGATTTCCTGTAACCGTAAGCCAATCAGTGTTCTCTGCTATTGATTTCCACTCATCGTTTGTACAGTATGCAGTATCCTCTGTTTTCACCCAACCAATATAATTATATGCTTGTACATATTGCCAATTCTGGTCAGCTGATTCATGTAAAATCAAAACCCTCTCGCCACTTTTTAAAACTGATTCACAGCCCATATCGAAATCGATATCATTTGCTTCACTGTAACTCACATCAGAAGTAGGAAAATTTCTTACTTGAGTATTTTGTATAATTACTCCAAATCTTACGGGATTTTCATACTTTACCTTCGCTTCATTCCTATTTGAAAGAAGTTGTTCGTAATAATCATCACTTACAGCTATATCGTTAATATATCTTGGTTCTTCTGGAACTGTATATAATCTTAACTTTTCAAGTAATTCATCTTTCTCGAGTGTTTTCTTATAGCTGTCTAAATCTATACATTTTGTAGCCTCTGAATCTGTAATTTTTTTATTGAAATCTTCAATCTGTTTTTTTGACATGATAAGTTCATCAGGATTATCTAATTTATCGATCCAATATGTAGGCAAGTTCATTTCCTGATAAGCCCCCACGAGATTAGGTTTTCCGCTAACCTGTATTTCCCCACCTGATTTACTCGTACAAGCGGTGAGTAATATCATAATCATTGATATCAGTGCCATTTTCTTCATTTTCATATTTTTCCCTTCTCCTTTAGTCTATACTGTAAAATGTATCTCTATCATATATAATCTGATTTATAAATTATTAACGATGAAAAATCAAAAGAATATTTAAGTATACAAACATCTTATCACATCCATCGGTATTATCACAATGATTCTATAAAATAGACGCGAAGCAACTAGATTATAAAAAAGGTTTTTAGTAATCAATACTTCTAAATAAATTCTAAGATAATAGTTTTTTATCATTTCAATAGAAAGGAGAGATCTTTAAATTATGGTTATTTGAAATACTGATGAGCAAATATACACATAAATGTAACTTTCTATACACTTCTAACCATAAAAAAGATGTCCTGAAGGACATTCCGAAAGATTAAATTTCGCCTGTAGATATAGTATACTATCTATAGGTGATTTTTTTGATTAAAGACTCTTCTGTTTTCGCAAAAAGGGGAGTGTAAAATAAAGTGTGTAAATTAGATAAGCGTACGATATCTAATATGCACACTTGTTTTATTTAATAAAAATGTGATAAATTATAAAACTGAATATGAAAGAGGTAAAGACCATGACA
>NZ_JBSPEZ010000015.1:0-78066 GCF_053848845.1 Amedibacillus sp. YH-ame6 | reverse complement strand
AAATGGGCTATAAAAAAAACTCCAAATCTTGCTTGTTCAGCTGAATTGAAGTTTTTGTAAGAATAAATTCCACGTACTAATTCTTCTATACTTATTGTGGAATTTACATTTTCACTTTACCTTTTTTTCAAGACTTCATTCTATATCTATTTCCCAACGATAAGTTCCATCTGTGCTTCTGTGATTTCTTCATCGCGTACCATAGCTTCTAACACTTGTTTTTGTCTCTTTAAAGCATTTTCTTTATGATCACTTAGTTGATAATTACTTGGCGATTGTGGAAGTCCTGCCAATAAGGTCGCCTCATTCAATGTTAAATCTTTTGGTTCTTTCCCAAAGTATCCTTCACTCGCCGCTTTTATACCAATATAATTATCTCCATAATTGATAACATTCACATATAGCTCAAGGATTGCTTCTTTACTCAATTTCCCTTCTAAATCATAGGCCATGAATACTTCGCTCGCTTTACGTAAATACGTGGATTGATAATCAAAATAAAGATTTTTCGCAAGTTGTTGTGTAATCGTACTACCTCCGCCAACAATACCCTTTGCAAAGATATTAGAAACCAATGCACGTAACATCGCGAAATAATCCACTCCGTTATGGTCATAAAATCTATGGTCTTCTATAGATACCGTTGCCTTTAATAAATAAGAGCTTATATCTTCGCTTGAGACGTATTCACTACTTCCTTGGATTTCACTCACTTTATCCTCAATACTTTCTTTATTGATTGCGGATTTATAATTGAAGAATCCAACTCCAGCAAATACAATGCCACCTAGAAGAGCTAATAGCAGTATTAACAACAATATTCTTTTTAATATTTTCATAATATCACCTGCCCCTAGTATAACATGATATGTTTTATTTTTTCGTTATCTTACACTTCTGTTATTGATTGTAAGAAAAATAAAACACGGTTTCCCGTGTATTATCTATTGGAATTAACAGACTTCATTATTTGCTTGATCTGCGCTTCAGATGGTTTTCTTCCCATTTGCAAGAACATTGCACGAATCATTTTCTCGTTAATAGGTGGGTTTTCTTTCAGTTCTTTCTCAAACTTCTTTCTTGTGAAATAAAAGCCTAAGAAACCTCCGACCACTAAACCAACTAGTGTTAATATAATAGAACTAACTAAATCCATATGTAATCCTCCTCGCAGTAAGTCCATTTTACTATTTTTAAGAACATTTTACAATACTTTTTCATCTTTATTCGCACTCAAGCGCAAAAAAATTACGAAATATACGTTTCACAAATGGAAGAAATGGATTCTGTTCAGAATCTATTTTTACAAAATATTCAAAACATTCCATGGAATATTGTTTTTGTCTTATTGAGTGATCTAAATAAAGTATGGATTCCTCCATGACAATTGCGCTTTGAAAGTACGAACTCGCGCTTATCATCAAAGAATTTATATCGATTTTTTCAAACATCAATTCTCTTTGTTCCATCGACAGATCTTCGCTAGAACGTAAAAGTTCAGGATGTTGTTGTATCAATTCATAAAAAGAAGGACGTATTGCATAGCATACTTTCATAATATCACCAAAAGTATCCTACCATACATCCTATCATTTCATTGTCGTTTTATGTCAAAAAGGTATTAACGGTGTAAATCGATGTCTGAGAAATCGTATTTCTCTAATGTGGAATGAATTGTCTTATCCTTGATTGGTAAGTTTTCTTTCGTCATTCTAGCTTTTACTTTCATCGCAGACTCAATGGTTGCAGGACCACAAATACATCCACCCTGACAAGCCATTCCTTCTAAAATATCAGCTTCAAAGCGATTTATCTTCATCATTAACAATGCTTTCTTACAAGCAACGCTTCCATCCGCATATTCCGCTTTAATTGCTTCATCGCCATTTTCTGCAAGTGCAATACCAACAGCTTTTGAAACTCCTCCTCCAATAGAGAAGTTACGTCCATGAGCAGATGCTACATCTTCATCACGTGGAGTTACATTTTCAGGAGAGATATGTTTAGAAACCAACATTGCCCCTAATTCTTCAAATGTAATACAGAAATCAACTTCACTATCTAATGCTTCTTGCTTCTTAGCAACACAAGGACCAACAAATACAACTTTGCAATCTTTATGCTTGTTTTTCAAATATCGAGCCGTAGCCACCATTGGACTTACCATATGGGATACATTCTTTTCATATACTTCCGGGAAGTGTTGTTTTGCTAAATTCACAAACCCAGGACAACAGCTAGTTGTAATTTTTACGCCTTCTGCTTTATGTTTTTTTGCATCTTCTTTTTCATACCATGCTACCGCATCTGCACCAATTGCTGCTTCATATACATCTTTAAACCCTAAAAGACGCATACTTTCCTTAATTTGTGGAAGTGTAGCTTCATCAAATTGTCCCTGAATAGCAGGAGCAAAAACTGCATACACATCATTTTCACTTTTTAATTCTTCTATCACGTTTACCATCCAAGACATGTCTTCGATTGCCCCAAAAGGACATTTTGCTTGGCAAGCACCACAGTTGATACATTTTTCTTCATCAATAAGAGCAAGATTGTCTTCATCCATAGAGATAGCATCCACTGGACAACTTTTCATACATGGACGTTGTGTTTCAACAATCGCATTGAATGGACAAGCATTCTTACATGCCCCACATTCTTTACATTTGTCATAATCAATAAATGCACGACCTTCTCCCATATGTATAGCATCAAACTTACATGCTGATAAACATGCTTTCGCCATACATTTACGGCAGTTGTCTGTTACTTGAATTTTTTGAATAGAACAGCCATCACATGCCGCTTCGATGACACGAACGATTTGACGTTCATTGCTATGTTCAACAGGTACAGGTGTTTTCCCTAATGCGATACGAGTACGCTGACGAATAATTTCTTTTTCTTTATACGTACAACATCTAAAATCAGCACGTTTTCCAGGAATCAGAAGATTCGCTACTTCATCGCATGTATCTTCATTGATTGTTCCAGAAAATGCACGTCTACTAACTTCGAGTAGAACATCGAACTTAAACTGTCTTGCTTCATGGGTAAATAATGACATAATATCCTCCTAATCACTTGTGTAATTTTTAACAAGCTAATTATAGCACAAACAAATTATAAAAAAAGACAGAAATGAAAAATTTTTGTCTTTTTTTACATTCGTCGTTTATGTTTACTTCCCTTTTGGCTTATATTCAATATAAAGTACACTTGCAAATATCAAACACGCTCCTACAATCATCATAATACTCATCGTCTCATGAAGAATAAGGAAGGAAAACAAGGATGCAAACAAGGCTTCCATAGAAAGAATTAAAGAAGCACTATTGGCACTTGTGTATCGTTGTGCAAATGTTTGTACTAAATATGCTAACAAGGTAGATACAAAAATCAAATATAGAATATTTCCCAATGCACTCATTTCAAAGTTTGCTGGTGGTTGTTCAAATATCAATACACATATGGTAGACATTACTCCAGCACCTATCATTTGCAAAGTTGTCATTACCACCGCATCACTATGATGAGAATAGCGCTCTAATGCAATCATATGTGTTGCGAAGAAGAACGCACAGATAACAGATAAAACATCTCCCACATTCAAGCTTAATGCATCTGGTTTCAAGGTTAACAAAGCAATCCCAACAACACAAATTACACTTGCTATAATTTCTTTTTTATTCGGTTTACGTCTTACATACAACCACAACAAATAAGGAACAAATACGACATTAGTAGCCGTCAAAAATGCATTCTTACTTGGTGAAGAATATTTTAAACCAAAGGTTTGAAAAGAAAATGCCAAAAACAATAAAGCTCCACATAATAAACCACGTGTAATTACGTAACGATCAAGTGTCTTCAACTTTTTAAAACATAATATAAACGGAATGATTGCTGCACCAACAAAACGAATCATCATGATATAAAAAGGAGAAAAAGTATCCAAAGCACCACTTGTCGCAATAAATCCACCGCCCCATACGATGGTAACAAAAATCAACATCAGATTTGCGTATGAACGCTTCATTCTCTCACCTCATTCGCGTTATATCTTATCATAAACTTCATATCGATTAAAATACTTTTTTGGAATTCCTTGTAAATATTGCAAGTTTCCTATTTATTCTCTATAATATTTACTATATTTGAAGATGGAGAAAAGCATATGAAATTACTAGAAGATTATATTAGACGATATGGTGAATCGTTAAACAAGGATGTTTTAAAGGTGGATTCTTTCTTGAATCATCAAATTGATGCAGAGTTAATGATGCAAATCGCTCAAGATTTTAAAGAACATTTCAAGGATGTTCCCATCACAAAAGTGTGTACCATTGAAACAAGTGGGATTGCGCCTTCTTTGATGCTTGCTTACTTATTACAAGTACCTGTTGTATTTTTTAAGAAGAACACGTCTAAAATTTTGACTGACGATATTTATAAAACGAAGGTGCATTCTTTTACAAAAGATTTGGATTATGATATCACCTGTTCGAAGAAATATTTATCCGACAATGATTATGTATTATTCATTGATGATTTTATGGCAAACGGAGAAGCTTGTTTAGGCGCTATCGATATTATAAAGCAAGCAAATGCCAAAGTAAGTGGCATTGGTATCGTGATTGAAAAAGCTTTCCAATCTGGTAGAAGCAAAGTAGAAGAACAGGGATATATGGTATACTCTCAAGCAAGAATTGCATCTTTAGACAAGGATCACATAGCGTTTGTAAATGAAGAAAAACCCACATCGAACAACTGATGTGGATTTTTTTAAATCTTATCTATTCTGTTTTGATTTCGGATCTTCATAACAACCCGTACCAAAAATGGTACCACCAACAACTGCAATACAATCCCAGGAAAGGCAGTCACAAATGCACTTCCTATAAAGATTGCCAGTGTATAAGCTTTACCAGTAAAGCTTAATAATACAAGCGTTACCACTCCACTTACCGCACGTCCAGCCAACATGGTAAGAATCAAACTAGGGTAAATACGGAAGCGTTTTACACAAATACCACTTAATATTCCATAGGTCATAAGTTCAAACATCATGGATACACCAACTGGCATAAGCATCGGCATCCCCGTTAATACACTAGATAACAATGGCGTTAGAATACCCACCAAAGCCCCATAAAATGGACCACATAGAAACCCACATAAGAGCACTGGAATATGCATCGGTAAAAATACAGCTCCAGATGTAAATGTAAACCAATGAAACGCCATAGGAAGAATGATCCCCATGGCTAAAAACATGGAGGAAAGCGAAATATTCTTTACTTGACTTTTCATTTTTTATCCTTAAGCATTTCCGTATAAATATTTGTTAACTCTTGTTTCTCTTGTTCATTCATTTTACGCTCACTAGTATCATATCCATCTACAGTCCCTACATGTCCTGCAGTAACTTTACCATCTTCGATCGTAATCACAAAAGGTACATAGAATTGTTTATTACCTTCCTCATTTTTATCTAAGAATTTATCTGTATATTCCATAATCGTTTTCTTTTCTTCATCACTGATCAATGATTTTTTATCATTGTCTCGTGTTTGCACATACAAAATTTCGATTCCTTGTTGTTTTGCGACATCATTTAAAATAGGCAATGCCTCAACACACCATGGACATTTTGGAAATCCAAAGTACACAACCGCATTTTGATTCTTTTCCAATATAGATAAAACAGAAGGCATATCAGATTTTATAAATTGATTGTCTTTATTTATAAAATTTTCATAATCACTCATGTCTGCGCTTTCCTCTAAACTACATGAAGTAGATCCTTCATCACCACAAGCCGTATTCTTCTTATCTTCTTCTTTTGTTGTAGTACATCCAACTAAGCATAACGCCATGAAAAGCAAAATCAGTTTCTTCATAAGCATTCCTCCTTTTTATACGTATCTATTTTATATGTTTCCATAGCATTTGTCTATGATTTACGTTTGGCAAATGAAAAAAGGTGTTATCTACACCTTAATCCATCATAGTCTTTACGAGTACAGCCTTTTGTGCATGTAAACGATTCTCTGCTTCATCAAAGATTTCATTTGCATGTGCTTCGAAAACCTTCTCTGTAATTTCTTCTTCACGATGTGCTGGAAGACAATGTAATACCATCGCATCTGCTTTAGCAACTTCCATCACTTGATCGTTAATTTGATATTTTCCTTCAAAAATACGTTTACGCTCATCCGCTTCCCCTTCTTCTCCCATACTTGCCCATACATCGGTTACCACAACATCTGCATCTTTCGCTGCCGCTAACACATCTTGTGTTAATGTAAAACGTCCAGTTGCACTTGCTCTAGCAACAATGTTCTCATCTGGCAAATATTCCACTGGACAAGCACAAGCAACTTCCATACCTGCCAATATACCACCATTGATTAAAGAATTGGCCATATTATTACCTGCCCCAATAAAACACATCTTTAAACCTTCAAGTTTCCCTTTATATTCACGAATGGTTTGTAAATCTGCCAACACTTGGCAAGGGTGTACGTAATCCGTTAATCCGTTGATAATTGGAATACTTCCAAATTCAGCTAATTCTTCCAAATCACTGTGCTTATACGTACGAATCATAATACCATCAAGATAACGACTCAACACACGTGCTGTATCTTTGATTGGTTCTCCACGTCCTAGTTGCATATCGTTTCCATTTAAAAACAATGCATATCCACCTAATTGTGTCATTCCAACTTCAAAAGATACACGTGTTCTAGTAGAAGATTTGGTAAATATCATACCCAATGTTTTATTCTTAAGATAATCCTTAAAGATTCCATGTTTTACTTCATCTTTTAATTTATCAGCCAAATCTAATATTTCATACAATTCTTCTTTTGTAAGATCAGCCAGTGTTAATAAATGTTTCATATTATACCTCCCACGTTGCTAGAACGTCTTCTAGAATATCCAATGCTTTCTTCAATTCGGTTTTTGTAATGGTAAGCGGTGGCAAAAAGCGTAGCTTATCTTTTGCCGTCAACAACAACACGCCTCGCTCAATACAAGCTACAACAATATCTTTTGCGGCAACATTCTCTAACACAACACCACGCATCAATCCCATACCATTCACTTGAACAACATGTTTCATAGTAAGTAAGCGTTTCTTTAAATACTCTCCTTTTTCTACGATATCGTCCAACATTTTTTGATTCATATTCTTTAATACAACGGATGCTCCTGCACATACAATAGGATTACCTCCAAAGGTAGTCCCATGATCACCAGCACCAAGTACATATTCCACTTTTTCGTTCAATAACACAGCGCCAATTGGTAGACCATTTCCTAGCCCCTTCGCACTTGTCACAATATCTGGTGAAAGATCAAATTGTTCATATGCATACAAAGTACCTGTACGACCAATTCCCGTTTGCACTTCATCAACGATAAGTAATATATCGCGTTCTTTACATAGTTTCGCAACTTCCTTTACATATTTTTTTTCTAAAGGAAGTACACCACCTTCTCCTTGTATCAACTCTATCATAATGGCGCATGTTTTCTCATTTACTTTTGCCTTCATATCCATGATATCGTTTGCGATAGCATGCACAAACCCTGGAGTAAACGGATCAAAGTATTGATGGAAATGGTCTTGTCCAGTCGCACTCAATGTGGTAACCGTACGACCATGAAAAGAATTTACTAACGTGATAATTTCAAATCGATCATTTTGGTATTTATCATAAGAATATTTACGGGCAACCTTTATCGCACCTTCATTAGCTTCTGCACCACTATTCGCAAAAAACAGTCGTTTCATTCCACTTTTTTCACAAAGCGTTTTCGCTAGAGTCGCCCCTGGAGTTGTATAGTACAAATTTGATACATGTGCAAGCTCACTGGCTTGTTTACAAACAGCATCTACCCATTCCTTATTCGCAAATCCCAACGCATTTACTCCAATACCCGCTGTACAATCGATATATTCTTTTCCAGTTTCGTCGTATACAAGCGCATTTTTACCATGTGTCAACACAACATCATAACGAGCATACGTACCCGCAATATACGTAGTATCTATGTCTTTTATACTCATCATAATGATACCTCACCTTCTTCAAACATCGTTCCAATCCCATCTTCCGAAAACATTTCAATCAAGATAGAGTGTGGTACACGTCCATCAATAATTACCGCTTTACGAACTTGTTCATGTACAGCATTTACACAACATTCTACTTTTGGAATCATTCCACCAGTGATTACACCAGATTCCTTTAAATACTCCACTTCATGTAAATAAATTTTTGAAATTAAAGAAGATTCATCTTTTGGATCAAATAAGACACCAGGAATATCACTTACTAGAATCATATTCTCCGCGTTTAGTTTTGCCGCAATACTAGAGGCAGCTGTATCCGCGTTGATATTATAAGAGTGTCCGTCCCCGTCACAACCAACACTAGCTATAACTGGAATATATCCCTTTTCAATCACATCGAGGATCAAACGTTCATCGATTTCTTCAATCTCTCCAACAAAGCCTAAATCTCCTTCTTCAACTTCATATTTTTTCGCATGAATAATATTCGCATCCATACCACTTAATCCAACGGCTCTTGCACCTTTTTGATTGATTAAGGACACAAGGTCTTTGTTCGTTTTACCTGCTAATACCATCTGCACGATATCCATTGTTTCATCATCTGTATGACGCAATCCCGCAATAAACTCAGATTTCTTTCCAACTTTATTAAGCATATGGTTAATTTCAGGTCCCCCGCCATGAACCAACACCACATGAATTCCAACTTCAGATAATAACACGATATCTGTCATGACGTTCATTTTTAATTCTTCATTTTTCATGGCGTTTCCACCATATTTCACAACGACGATTTTCCCATTGTATTTTTGAATATAAGGAAGTGCTTGAGATAATATGGTCGCTTTTTGTATTGGATCTATTTTCATATAAGCCTCCTTACGTACGGTAATCTCCGTTAATTTTTACATAATCGTAGGTTAAATCGCATCCCCAAGCACAAGCTTTTTCTTCTCCTTGGTGCAAATCGATTAAAATTAGAATTTCATCTTTTTCTAAAATTTTCAACGCTTCTTCTTCATCGAATCCACATCCTGCCCCGTTTTTACAAACATCAATCTTCCCATTCGCACTTTCCAAAGAAACATCGATACAGTTTACTTCGAAATCGGATTCACAGTACCCAATCGCACAAAGAATTCTACCCCAGTTAGCGTCTTTTCCAAACATTGCTGCCTTAAACAAAGAACTGGTAATAACAGATTTCGCAATTTCTTTTGCCGCCGATATTGTATTTGCATGAATGACTTGAGCCGTTAATAATTTTGTAGCTCCTTCTCCATCTTTCGCAATATTCCTAGAAATTTCCGTACAAATATCCATTAGTGCAGCTTTAAAAATATCAAAATCTTCACCACGTTCAGTAATTTCTTTATTGTTTGCCATTCCATTTGCCAAAATAGATAACATATCATTCGTTGAGGTATCTCCATCTACACTCACCATATTGAATGTATCATTAACAACTTCATGTATAACTTCATCGAGCATTTGTGAAGAGATAGCTACATCTGTAGTCAAAAACGCCAACATCGTAGCCATATTGGGATGAATCATCCCACTCCCCTTTGCCATACCGCCTACATGACAGGTTTTTCCATCAAGTACGAATTTCGTTGCATATTCCTTTTTAAACGTATCAGTAGTCATGATTCCTTCACAGGCATCACTTCCTCCATCATAGCTTAATTTCTTTACAAGCGCTCCCATATGTTTTTCAAATGGCGCAATACTCAATGGTTCCCCTATCACACCCGTTGATGCGATAATAATATCTTCTTCGTGTATTTGTAGTTCATCTGCGCATAACTTGCACATCGCATTCGCAATATCTTCACCATCTGCATTACAAGTATTCGCATTCCCACTATTGCAAAGCATTGCTTGTGCTTTCCCATTTTCTAGATGTTTCTTTGTCACAAAAATAGGGGCACCTTTTACTTTATTTAATGTATATGTGGCAGCTGCTGTACACATCGTCTCACTATAGATCAAAGATAGATCTTTCTTAAGACGATTCTTACGCACACCACAATGTAATCCACTAGCCTTAAATCCCTTCGGTGCACAGATACCGTTCACTTTATATTCACTCATTTTAAATTCCCTTCCTAGAAGGATGCAGGTACCATTGTTAAGCCTGTATTCTCCTTCAAACCAAATAGTATGTTCATATTTTGAATTGCTTGTCCTGCTGCCCCTTTTACCATATTATCAATTGCAGATACTACTATCAAACGTTGATTACGCTCATCCATATGAATGGAAATATCGCAATAATTAGAATACTTGATAAATTTTAAATCTGCAAAATTCCCTTTTGATAGTACACGAACAAATTGTTCATTTTCATAAAATTTTTGATACATTGCATATACCTCGTCATAACTTACATCCTGTAATAGATCAACATAAATCGTTGAGATTATCCCTCTATTTACTGGCAACAAATGTGGTGTAAAGCTAATCTTAGCTTGTTCGCTTGCTAACTTTGTAAGTGTTTGTTCAATCTCTGGTGTATGACGATGTTGTGCGATTTTATAAGGCGCAAAGGATTCATTACAACGAGGAAAATGTGTACCTTCACTTAATCCTTTACCTGCACCAGTGGTTCCTGATTTAGAATCAATTATAATATGTTTTACATCAGCCATGTTCTTTTGTAATACAGGAGCTAATGCTAATGCAATGGAAGTTGGATAACAACCAGGATTTCCAATGATTTGAGCATCTTTTATAGAATCACGAAACAATTCAGGTAACCCATAAACCGCAAGTTCATGAAGTTCTTTATCATTATAATCAAGCTTGTACCACATATTATAGTCTTTTTCATCATCCAATCGAAAATCTGCCCCTAAATCGATGAACTTCTTCTGAGCATCCATACACTTACGTGCCAAAGGCTCACTTAATCCATGAGGCAAAGACGCAAAGACAACATCACTTTTTTGAATTACTGCATCTTCTTCTTCGAATACCATATCACATACTTGATAAAACCCTGGATATAAATCACTGATCTTTTTTCCTATATAACTTTGGGAACTGATACCGCTTATCAAAACATTAGGATGTGTCCACAATAGACGTACAAGTTCAGCTCCAGCATAGCCACTAGCCCCAATAACCCCTACCTTAATTTTCTCCATTTATTTCATCTCCCTTAGGATGGTTTTCACATGTTCTATATGTGCCTCAACAACTTCAGGTGCAGGACCTCCTACAACTCCACGTTGATTGACACATGTATCTAAAGAAATGGCTTCAAACACATCTTCTTCAAAAGATTCATGCGCTTGTTTATATTCCTCTAATGTTAAATTTTCTAAAGTTTTATCATGTTCTTGTGCATAGGCTACAAGTGCACCAATGACACGATAGGCATCACGAAATGCCATTCCTTTTTTTACTAAATAATCTGCACAATCAGTCGCATTGATAAAACCTTTCGCCGCTGCTTTACGCATATTTTCACTCAATACTTTACTAGTTGCTAACATAGGTGTAAACGTAGTTAGACATAAGTGTACAGTAGATAAAGCATCAAACGTTGCTTCTTTATCTTCTTGCATGTCTTTATTGTATGCCAAAGGAAGCCCCTTCATCATAACTAACAACGTTTGTAAATCTCCATATACCCTTCCAGTCTTTCCACGAATTAACTCTGCAACATCAGGATTTTTCTTTTGTGGCATAATACTGCTTCCTGTCGCAAAAGCATCGTCTAATTCCATGAATTTATATTCCCATGAACACCAAAGAATGATTTCTTCAGAGAAACGTGATAGATGCATCATTAACATCGATACATTAGATGCCACTTCAATACAGAAATCACGATCACTTACACCATCCAAGCTATTCATAGATACACTATCAAACTTCAACAAATCTTTAACCATAAAACGATCAATTGGATAGGTTGTCGTAGCCAACGCCCCACTTCCTAAAGGCAGTGTACGAATACGTTTTTGACATTCTTGAAGTCTTTCAATATCACGTAAAAACATTTCTGTATATGCCATCAAATGATGAGCAAATGTGATTGGTTGTGCACGTTGTAAATGTGTATAACCAGGCATGATTGTTTTTGTATGAGTGCTTGCTTTCTCACAAAGCACATTTACCAATTCCTTCAATTCATCGATGACTACACTTACTTCATCACTGATGTACATTCTTGCGTCCAAAGCTACTTGGTCATTTCTTGAACGTGCTGTATGAAGTCTTTTCCCAGCATCACCGATACGGTTGGTAAGTTCTGTCTCCATAAACATATGAATATCTTCCGCAAAAGGATCAATTTCCAATGTTTTTTCTTCTATATCTTTTTGAATAGATAACAATCCCTCTTTGATTTTCAGAAAATCATCTTGCGCAATGATTCCACAACTTGCTAACATCTGTGCGTGCGCAAGACTCCCCTTGATATCATGTGCATACATCAAATGATCAACTGATATAGAAGAATTAAAATCATTCAATCGTTTGTCTGCCTCTTTTTTAAATCTTGCGTCCCATAAACTCATATGTTTTCTCCTGTCCTCTTATTTTTTGTTTTTCGCATCCATCATTGCTTTTACTTTGATTGGTAATCCAAATAAGTTAATGAATCCTGCAGAATCATTTTGATCATAAGAATCATCTTCTCCAAAGCTTGCTATTTGTTCAGAATAAAGTGTAGTTGGACTTGTCATTCCAGCAGGTGTAATATTTCCTTTATAAAGTTTTAATTTTACATCTCCATTTACAGTTTCACTTACTTTATCCACAAAAGCACTTAATGCTTCTCTTAATGGAGTGAACCATTGTCCATTGTATAACATCTCTCCAAATTTAACGGAAATCAGTTGTTTGTAATGTTGTGTTTCTTTATCAATTGTAATCGTTTCTAATAATTCATGTGCTTTGTATAAAATGGTTCCACCTGGTGTTTCATAGACTCCACGTGATTTCATACCAACCAAACGATTTTCAACCATATCAATGATACCAATACCATTTTCTCCACCTAATTTATTAAGTTTTAATAATAGTTCTTGTGCTTTCATAGGCACACCATCAACAGCTGTTGGAATTCCCTTTTCAAAATGAATTGTCACATACGTAGCTTTATCTGGTGCTTTTTCAGGAGTGACACCCATCTCAAGGATCTTATCATAATCTGGCTCATTGTTAGGATCTTCTAAGTCTAATCCTTCATGTGATAAGTGCCAAATGTTTTTGTCTTTTGAATAATTTGTTTCTCTATTAATCTTCAAAGGAATATTACGAGCTTCTGCATATTCGATTTCTTCCTCACGAGATTTTAATTCCCATGTTCTCCAAGGCGCAATAATTTGCATATCAGGTGCAAATGCTTTTACCGCTAATTCAAAACGAACTTGGTCATTTCCTTTTCCTGTACAACCATGGCAAATGGCATCCGCCCCTTCTTTAATAGCAATGTCTACCAATCCTTTCCCAATGATTGGTCTAGCAAAAGCTGTTCCTAGTAAATATACATCTTCATATTTGGCATTTGCTTTTAGGCAAGGGAAAATATAATCTTCTACAAAAGAATCTTTCAAATCTAAAACGTAACATTTACTAGCTCCTGTCTTGATTGCTTTTTCTTCCAATCCTTCTAATTCATCTTTTTGACCAACATCTCCAGAAACCGCAATAATTTCAGGGTTGTTGTAATTTTCTTTTAACCAGTGGATCATAATAGACGTGTCTAATCCTCCTGAATATGCTAATACAATCTTCTTAATATCTTTCTTATTTTTACTCATCATGTTCTCCTCTACTTTCTTATTTTTTTATGATGTTTTCTTTACTTAATGTACGAACTCTTACATCGTCGTCGCTTTCTATAAATCAAATTCATCACACCCCTTATATGCAAAAAAAGCGCCTAGATATTTCTATCCAGAGACGCTTATAAACGCGGTGCCACTCTAGTTATCTTATATGTATTGTTTATAAGATCCCTCATTCATAACGCTGAATTACGCGTTCTGTGATACTATAACTTCCCACAGACTCTAGCCGGTGCGCTTCTTTCCAGATCATCCAATAGCCTTTCACCAGTCGCTATTTCGCTTTGCGTCAAATCTGTAAATACTCTCCTGCATCATTGATTTATAGAACAATCATACATCAACAGGAAAACATTGTCAACGTAATATTACATTTATTTACATAATGTATGTAAAATTTTCATTAGCATCACATTTGCATACAATTTATTTTCCATTATAATTCCTATGTATTCATTTTGACATTAAAAATGAAAAGCTTTACAATAATACTGTACAGATAAGGAGGACCTCTTATGAATTTTGTATTTATATCACCAAATTTCCCTGAAAGTTATTGGTTGTTTTGCCAGGGATTAAAGAATAACGGAGTCAATGTTTTAGCAATCGCGGATGCCCCTTATCAAAGCTTATCAACGAATCTTAAAAATTCTATCACTGAATATTATCGTGTAGATTCGATGGAAGACTATGATCAGATGCTTCGTGCCGTAGCTTATTTTACCTTTAAATATGGAAAAATTGATTGGATTGAGTCCAACAATGAATATTGGTTACGCCAAGATGCGAAGCTACGCAAAGACTTCAATGTAGAAAATGGATTTCCATATGAGCGCATGGATGAATACCAAAGCAAATCACGTATGAAAGAATTCTTTCATAAAGCTGGTATTGCCACAGCGCGTTATCAAATCGCAACCACATTAGAAAATGCTACGAAGTTTGTTAAGGAAGTCGGATTCCCCATTGTTATCAAACCAAATGTTGGAGTTGGCGCAAATGATACCTTCAAAATAAAATCACAAAAAGATTTAATCAAAGCTTTTCAAGTTCCATTTACACATGAAATGATTATGGAAGAATACATCAATGGAAGTTGTTTCTCATTTGATGGAATTGCGAATAGTGAAAAAGAAATCCTTTTTGTGACAAGTCATCAATATACAGATAGTATCATGGATGCGGTAAATGAACAAAAGAGTATTGGTTGTTATTCTTATGTCAATATTCCTGATGATATTATGGACGTAGGTACCAAAGCTGTACATGCCTTCGATACAAGAAGTCGTTTCTTTCATTTCGAGTTCTTCCGATTAAACGAAGATCAACACGTTGGTAAAAAAGGAGATATCATAGGATTAGAAGTAAACATGAGACCACCGGGTGGATTTCTTCCAGATATGATCAATTATGCTTGTGATTCCAATGTATACCAATTATGGGCAGATATGATTGTTTATGATAAAATCAAATATCAACAAATCCGTAAATATGCATCTGGTTTTATTGGACGGCGTGACCATATCCAATACGCACACACCGTAAAAGATATCCAAAAGAAATACCAAGATTCCATCTTAATGGTACAACGTCTTCCAAAAGCACTCGCAAGTGCTATGGGAGAAGAAATTATTGTCGCACGATTTAAGAGTGAAAAAGATATGCTTGCTTTCTTTAAGTATAGTGAAGAAATCACGAAAGATGAAACAAACACAACATTATAGTGAACAAATGTCTTAAAAAACAGCCTTGTGAAGAAATCACTTGGCTGTTTTTTACATACTTGCTTGTTTTAACACTTCTTCTAATTTTTCCACACTAGGAATTCCTTCATGAACCTTGATATCATCTACAAAATAGGTAGGAACATACCAGTAATCATACCCTGCAGTTTTTTCTTCTTCCATTTGTTCTTCGATTTCTTCTATTTCAATGCTTTGATATTCAGGATGGTTTTGTTTCAATTCTTCCATCATCGCAAATGCTTGTTTACAATAAGGACAACTTTTCAAATACATCATTTTAACATGTTTCATAGTATCACCTCTGTGTACATTATCGCACAATCTTTCCTATTTTCAAAAGCTTTTGCCTATTCCTATATCATACTTGAATAATCTTCCCCTTTTTATGTAGTTTAACAAGATAATAACATTCAACCTCTCTTGATATATGCTATAATATTTACCATGAGGTGCTATTATGGTTAAAAAAGAACAAATCTACATTCCTTGTTTTCATGACATGCGAACTTTGCACATTTATTTACCACATGATTATGATTCTTCAAAGAAGAATTATCCAGTTATGTATATGTATGATGGACATAATCTTTTTCATAATGAAGATGCTACCTTTGGCACCAGTTGGGGTTTAAAAGATTATTTAGATAAGCAAGAACAAGATTTGATCATCGTAGGTATTGAATGTAACCATGAAGGCTATCGTCGCTTAGAAGAATTTTCCCCCTACGACTTTAAGGATACCCAAGTAGGTGAAATCCATGCACAAGGTAAAGAATTTATGGAATGGGTTGTAGGAGACTTGAAAACATGGATCGATCGTCGTTATCGAACTCTTCCCAGCAGAAAACATACTGCTATAGGTGGTAGTTCTATGGGAGGATTGATGGCATTATATTCCATTCTCCATCATAATGATACATTTTCAAAAGCAGCCTGTTTATCGCCTTTTATTTATAGCTTACAACAACCTATAGAACAGGAAATCAAATCTGCACGCTTACACAAAGATACACATATCTATATTTCCTATGGAAGTGATGAATTCCGTTCAAAAAATCAATTAGCAAAGGCTATGAATAACTTCCTAAAGATTCTTCAATTGCTTAATGAACAACAAGTTTCCATTCTTCCAAATCTTATATTTAAAGGAAAACATAGCGAAGCGAGTTGGCACGAAGAACTTGAGACATTCATCCCTTATTTATATAAATAAACCCATTTACGCAAAATGGGTTTTCTTTACATTAGGAATACAACTAAGCTTTATTCATTTATAAGAAGATCTTCTAAATATCTTTTTGGTACATAGTGACGATCTTCTTCATCACGATAATAATTCGTTTTTTGATCTTGTACATCTGTAATGATTACTTCTTCATCTGGTTTTCCAATCGCAAGAATAAGATGTGGATATATCCCCTCTTTTAAATGAAGTGTTTTTTGTATATCTTCTACTTTGAAGTTTCCAATCATACAACCACCCAATCTCATTTCAACAGCGCGTAACAACATAGTTTGGGCAACAATCCCTACATCCCGAAGAAAAGCATCTGTATTCTTCATAATATTGGTATCCTGACAAATAACAATGAACCCTGTAGGACATTTCCCATCATGAGGTAATTTCATATCCAAAGCTTTTGCCCAACCAGTAAGAGGTTGTATTTTTTTTACCATTTCCTCATCATATGCCACATAATACTTTAAAGGCTGTTTATTTACACTACTTGCGCATAAACGTGCATGATTGATCATATCTAGCATTTCTTCTTTTGTAATTTTACGACTTTCATCATATCCACGATAACTTCTATTTTGTACAACTAAATCCATGAACATATACATCCCTCATTTCTCTAGCAAAAGTATACCATACTTCTTTATTTCAAGGCTATAGGATTAGATATCTTGATTGAAAATTGGTTTGATTGTATTTCGATTTCGTATCACAATAAAAAGTACTGCAATCATAGATAGTGATGCGAAGAACAAACATACATATGCAAATGGAAACACTTCACCTAACAATCCTGCTAATAGTCTTGCGCCTAATGTACAAAAAGCTACGATTACAGAGAAGAATGCGTTGACACGTGCCCTCATATTAGATGGTATATAATTCTGTGTACTAGCCTCTCGTATATTTAAGCTATTGATACCAAGGAAGCCCGCAGTAAATCGATTGACAATCATTAATGGATAAGCAATAAACAACAACATCATATCCAATGCTTCATAACTTACATAGACACTAGCCGCAATATCAAAACGTCTTTTTGCTGGAATCTTAACAAAATAATGAAAGATGGATCCACATATACGTCCAGCCATCTCAGCAGTTGATAAGAATGCATACATAGTTACTGTAAAAATTGTGGACGATTGAAAGAATGCTTGCATCATAAGTGAAATCCCTTGTGCACTCCCATTGGAAACAGCCATATAGCTATATATATTTCGTATTCCTTTTTCTTTTTTCAAATACCCTAAGCCTTCAAAAATATCTTCCTTGTATGTCTTTAATGTATATGTATCTTCTGTACTATCACGATGTTCTTGGTAACGTATCAAATGTTCAAAAAACGAAGCACCCAATAATAAAATCCCTTCTAATAAACATACGCTTACTATACCAAAAGAAATATACATAAAAGATGCAATGGGTGTTACAAATGCCACAACGGATGGATAGATAACAGAAGAAATAGAATATCCTTTCTGTGCAAATCCCTGTGGGATAAGTTCTGGATATAGAGAACTATAAGCTAAGTTATAAATCGCCCCAATAGAACCAATTAATACGGTGAATAATAGATACATATAATAGGAGAAATCATTATTTAATAAATATATTGTAAATATCAAATAGAGTATTCCGGATAACATATCCAAACGAACAATCAGATGTTTGCGATTATGTTTATCCACATATGGTGCCACTAACAATGGAATTATAACCGATGGAATAAACGATACTGCCGTAAACACACCCGTTAACCATGTAGATTGTGTTTCATCAAAAACGACTAACGATAGTGCAAAACTCATCGCAACACTCCCAATGGCACTAATAATTGTCCCTATCGTAATTACTGTAAAATCAAATGTCCAAAGTGTTTTTTTCATATTTTCTACCTCATACATATATTATAATCTATTGCACAAGTATAAAAAATACCCTATATTTGAGAAAATATTAACTCATTATATAAGGTAAATGAAATATTTTATTCTTTTTCAAGAAAACTTGTATAAACCTAAGGATTCTTTTACTTGTAGTGCTTCTTTATAACGCCTCATTTTCTGATAAGCATCAAATAAATAAGTAGCATGAAAGATACGATATCCATAACCGATCGTAACAACACCAAATTCATCTTTATAAGAAGGCTTTGTTAATTGTATGAGCAAGTTCAAATAAGCATCGTCATACACTCTTTCATCAGCACAATATAAATGTACAAATTCATGCATTTTCACTAGCAAACGATCTTTACATATTTTTGCCTCTTCGTCCGCTAATTCAAGATATTTTATCATCTCTTTTTTATTCTCTAAATCTTTATATAGGATCGCAAGCTTTTGATAATTCAAAAACATTGGAAGGCTAGGAGAATCACCTTCATTTTGAACACTTAATAAAAGGTACTCTTCTGCTTCTTCAATCCTTCCCCACTGTAAAAGGGAACTTCCTATATTATAATATAATGCGGGTAAAATATCCTCACGTTTTAAGCTATGAGCCAACATTTCACATTGTTTATAGTGCTTCCGCATCAACGCATCATCATGTGTATTTGAATAGCTATTCCCTAAAAAGAGTGCACTATCTAACATACATACTGCATTACCTTCTTCACTAGCAAGGTGATATGCTTGTTGGAAGTATACATTAGCTTCTGCGTTATCTCCCATAAAATAATTTGCCTGCCCTAACCATAATTTTTGTACACTACAATTCTTTATATTCCCTGCTTTCTTTAAAGCATTGATTGCTTCTTTTGTATTTCCTTTTAAATCTACACTAAGGTAATATAAAAACAATTGATCATCATTCATATAAGATTCAAACTTTTCTAATTTTTCAAACAATGCGACATGTTCCTCAGTGTAATGTTCCCAATCCTTAGCGTACAACTCCACTAAGTGAAGATCAATCACAAGTTGACTTCCCATTAACACATCTGCTACAGAACGTATATCTTGAAGTTCTGCTTCGTAATCTTCTTGAAGAAAATAGTTATGAAAAAAACGTTTGATAGTTTTCTTATAGTTTTCAATAAATGCTTGATCTGAAAAATACGTTAATCCCAATCGTTCAAATAAAGGAGCAATAACCTCTTCACTAGCATTTACTTTACCCTGTTCAATTTTGCTTAAGTAGGAAACAACGCATATCCCTTTGCACAATCCTTCTTGAGAAATATTTTGTTGCAAACGCGCATAACGAATTAGAAATCCCGTGATATTATCCACTAAAGCATTCCTCCTCTACGTAATCCAACCAAAATGTTTTAAAGCAAAGACAATACCATCTTCATCACTTCTCTTTGTAACAAAGTCTGCCAATTCTTTTAGTGTATCTACTCCATTTCCCATCGCAATTGAAATAGGAGCACTTTGAAACATAGTAACATCATTCATGCCATCACCAAAGACAACAATATCTTTCTCATTCCCTTTTAATGCTTTCACCATTTGCAAAACACCCTCATATTTATCATCGGGTTCAACAATAACATAATGATCATGATAACGAGAAGGAACCAAAGAGCCATAATGTTCAATTTTATCTTCATATCCTCGATCAATCGCAATCATCATACGAAATATTTCTGGACATGCAAAATAGTCAAAATTATCTATTACTTTTACATCCGTATGAAATTCATCTCTATTTACAACTGTGAAGAATGTATCGTTATGTGTATAGAATACAAAATCATCCTGATAAGCTACTAAAAAAGGTATATCTTTATCTAAACATTCCTGCATCAAATGATGACAATCTTTAAGTTCCATTCCCTTATTAGCAATGATTTCTCCATTAAGTACACATGTATATCCACCATTGCATACAACATTTTCAATTCCTGCATCCTTTGCGAATACTTTTGCGGCAACATAAGGTCTACCAGTTGCGATTGCTACTTCATGACCATTCTTCTTTAATTCCTGTATTGCGTCTTTTGTAGATTGAGGTATTCCTCCCATAAAACTCTTTCCATCTGTTAAAGTTCCATCAATATCAAAAAAGAAATACTTCTTTTCCATGCTATACACCCTCACTACAAATGCACTTTTTAAAATCCTCACAGAATACATCAACGGCTTCTTTACTCGTTGCCCATGAAGTCACAAAACGAACCGCTCTAGATGTATCATCAATCGTGCACCAATTTTGAAATAGATAATCTTTTTCAAGTGCTTCAATCAATGTATTAGGAAGTATCGGAAATAATTGATTCGTAGTAGATTCCATAAAAAACTTTATACCACAAGACTTCATTGTATCTTTTATCTGTTGTGCCATTTCATTCGCATGTTTTGCTAAATCGTAGTATAAATTATTTTGAAACAAAGCGTGAAATTGTATTCCTAACAATCTTCCCTTTGCTAACATTCCACCATGTTGTTTTATCATATAACGGAAATTCTCTTTTAGCTTATCATTCACAATAACAACCGCTTCTCCAAACATAGCACCATTCTTTGTACCACCAATGTAGAATACATCACAATAGGTACATAAATCGCTCATACATACATCGTTATCTTCACTACAAAGTGCAACACCTAGACGTGCTCCATCCATGAACACATAAAGACCTAATTCTTTGCACACTTCATGAATGTTCTTTAATTCTTCTTTTGTATAAATGGTACCTACTTCTGTAGCATTAGATATATACACCATAGAAGGCTTTACCATGTGTTCATCTTCATGAAGACAGACAGCCTTACGAATACCTTCTATTGTTAACTTTCCATGCAAACTATCTGCAATAACTACCTTATGTCCAGTAGCTTCAATTGCTCCTGTTTCGTGAACATTGATATGCCCACTATCCGCAGAAATAACGCATTCAAAAGGACGCAACGCAGATGCAATAATCGTTGTATTCGCTTGTGTTCCTCCTACTAAAAAATGTATATCGCAGTTTTCGCATTCTAATTCTTTCTGAATGCTTTTTTTTGCCATCTCACAATATTCATCCAATCCATACCCCACAGATTGTATTAAATTACTCTCTTGTAACGCACTCATAATACTTGGATGTGCACCTTCGCTATAATCATTACTAAAACTATACTTCATAATCGATTCCTCCATATGGCTTTAATTATAGCGCAAATATAAATAAAATGCTATGAAGGAATAGAGCAGAAATAAGTCTAAAAAAACTAACATCAACACAGATGTTAGTTTTGCATTTTAATAACAGCATTTTCATTCAAAAGTGAATCTCCCTTATGTTGCATCAAAGTAGATAACGACACAAATTGATATCCTTGTTCATGTAATTGAGGTAAGGCTTTTTTTATTGCATCAGCAGAGGAATCATAGATATCATGCAATAGTATTACTGCGCCATCTTTTACATCCTTCATAATGTTTTGGCTTATTACATTGGCATCACGACTTCTCCAATCGTTTGTATCTACATTCCATAATGCAAAATCTAACGTAGATACATCACGTACATTTTGATTTAAAGATCCATATGGAGGACGAAAGTATGAAGGTTCTTCACCACAGACTTTATAAATTGCATCTTGGGTGTTGTATATTTCATCAATAACTTCATCCTTGTTCATAAAATCTTTTTTATTTGCAGCTATTCGCATAGAATGGTCCCATGAATGATTCCCTAATTCAAAGCCTCTTTCATATATTTGTTTCACCATGTCTGGATATGTAGCTGCATTTTTACCAAGCATAAAGAAGGTTGCACTTCCTCCATACTTTTCAAATTCCTTCATAATTGCATCTGTATTTGTCGCATGAGGTCCATCATCAAATGTAAAAGCAATCATAGGCTTACTTGGATCTACTTTTTGTTGCTTTGTAACGATTGTTTCTTGTTGGTACAAAGAATCAATTTTACTATTTTTAAGTTTGATATACTTTGCATAATCGTTGTACTTAATAGGCAATTTTTTTCCATCTATGTGGAACACGATTTCTTCCTTCCCGATTAGAAATTGATTGAGGTTACTCATCTTTATACTATCTACTGCTATTTCACCATGATTTTTCTTCATCATCGTTATATATTCACGCCTTAATACATCATTTACAGTCAGGACTTTCTTTGCTTTCTTATCGTAGTTTATATACTCCCAACTTTCCTGTAAAACTTTTTCCTCTTCATTTTTAACTGTTTTGTGAAAGGATAATGTAATATATTGTTCAAACACTTCATCACTACTGTAATCTACATTAGTATAATACATTCCTTTCGAATCCTTATAAGTCAAATTCTTATCCTTATATGATGCAATAATTTTATTTAAAGCTTCATCCTCAAACTTTGGATAATAAAATGAATGGTGATATTGATCATCTTCCGTTTTCGTATAATGTTCCATAGTTCCTGCACGTTTATTGCTTTCTTCATACACATCATATTTAGCATATGGATCATTATTGAGAAGCATAGCTATCCCGACTCCTAATACACTGATTAGCAGGATAGAAACCACAATGACCAGCGCTAATCTTTTGTAACGAATTTTATTCTTTCTTTTTCCTTTTACCATAGTTCCTCCATCTCTATAAATAGTATACCTTAATTATTACAAGTTTTGTAATAATTAACAAGAAAAGTTACCTTAAGATATCTTAATAATAGAAGTTTTCATTCTATAGTCCCCTGTATTTATAATCTT
The DNA here is from genome assembly GCF_053848845.1 of Amedibacillus sp. YH-ame6. Taxonomy (NCBI): domain Bacteria; kingdom Bacillati; phylum Bacillota; class Erysipelotrichia; order Erysipelotrichales; family Erysipelotrichaceae; genus Amedibacillus; species Amedibacillus sp. YH-ame6. The sequence continues at coordinate 54,526 of NZ_JBSPEZ010000015.1, read as the reverse complement.
TCATTCTTTCCAAAAAAAAGTAGGAATCTTTCGATTCCTACTTCGATTTTATTTTAACCCCATAGTTTCTGGTCTAAATAGACGTTCGTCCATCAATTTTAAATCCTTAGAAATTGCTGGTTTAAATTCCATATGAGCTAATACATCTTTTTCAAGGTCAATACCAGGTGCAACTTCTACCAAGGTTAATTTCCCTTCAATCAATTCAAATACAGCACGTTCTGTAACATATAGCACTTTCTGTCCTGTATCAGTCGCAAATTCTGCTGAGAATGTAATTTGTTCAACTTCATTTTTGAATTTTTTAATTTTACCTTCTTGTAAAATTTGCAGTTTTCCATCTTCAAATGCAATTTTCAATCCGCTCGCAGTAAATGTACCACAATATACAACAACAGGTGCAGTTTGTGTTATATTAATGAATCCTCCACATCCAGCGATTTTAGGTCCAAAGCGACTTACATTGATATTTCCATCTTTGTCACACTCTGCTAATCCTAAAAATGCCTGACCAAGTCCTCCTCCATCATAGAAGTCAAACTGATATGGTTGATCGATAATTACATCAGGATTTGTACATGTACCAAATGCAGTTCCAGCCATAGGAACTCCACCGATTCCACCTGCCTCAACCGTTAGTTTAAGACCAGGCAATCCTTCTTCATTAGCGACATTAGCTATTCCCTCTGGCATACCAATACCAAGATTGATAATAGCTTCTGGATTTAATTCCATTGCTGCACGGCGACAAATTACCTTACGCTCACTCAATTTCATTGGTTCAATAGAGTTCACAGGTACTTTCACTTCTCCACTTAGTGCAGGATTGTATTGTTCAGCATATGTTTGCATATGATTCTCTGGACGAGAAACAACAATACCATCTACATAGATTCCTGGAATTTTTACCATTCTAGGATCTAAGGTACCGTTTTTCACAACTTTTTCAACCTGTAGTAATACGATACCACCAGAGTTTTTTGCTGCTTGTGCAATGGATAAAGAATCCAATGTAGCTGCTTCTTTCTCCATTGTTGCATTTCCATTTTCATCACAATATGTTGCGCGGATAAGTGCAACATTCACTGGGAACGGTTTATAACGTAACCATTCTTCATTATCAATGGTTACCAATTCAATTAAATCATCTTTTGAACGTTCGTTCATCTTTGCCCCTTCTAAACGAGGGTCAACAAATGTTTTTAAGCCAATTTTGGTAAACGTTCCTGCGCGATGTCCCGCAATATCACGGAACATTAATGAAATTGTCCCAAGTGGAAGATTATAACCTTCTACCTTATTTTCAAATACTAGTCTTTGAAGTTTTGGAATCAAACCCCAATGACCTCCTATAATTCTTTTCAATAGACCTTCATGACCAAGCTTATTCAACCCTAGATTATCAGTTCCATCACCAATTCCCGCAGAAAACATAATAGTCATATTATTAGGATGACCACTCTTAAGGAATGATTCTTCAATTCCTACTGAAAATTCTTGAGGATGTCCACATCCAATAAAACCACCAACACCAACAGTAGCGTTATCTGGTATCATAGAAACTGCTTGTTCAAGACTCATTACTTTACCCATAACGATTTACCTCCTTTATACTATATTCGTATATTTCCTTTATAGTATCCTATTTGTTTGAGAATGTCTTTTCTTTTGCTTTTTCAAGGAAGCAAGTCATACCATAAGTTTGGTCTTCAGTAGCGAAACAATTAGAGAATTCTCTTACTTCTACTGCAATACCACCATCGATATCTGTTTGTAAACCTTCATTGATTGCTTTTTTAGAATAAGCAACAGCAATTGGAGCATTTTTAGCAATACCATTTGCCATTTTCATAACTGTAGGCATCAATTCTTCACTAGCTACAACACTATTTACCAAACCGATAGCATAAGCACGATCCGCTTTAATGTTACGAGCACCAAAAATCATTTCTTTTGCAATTCCTGCACCAACTAAACGAGCAAGACGTTGTGTTCCACCAAATCCTGGAGTGATACCCAAACCAACTTCAGGTTGACCGAATACAGCATTTTCACTTGCAACACGAATATCACAGCTCATTGCTAGTTCACATCCACCACCAAGTGCAAATCCATTGATTGCAGCGATAACTGGACAACGGAATGTTTCAATTTTACGCAATACTGCATTTCCAAATTCTCCGTATTCAGCAGCAGCCTTTACATCTTTGTCTTTCATTTCAGCAATATCAGCACCAGCTACGAATGATTTTTCTCCTGCACCTGTAATTACAACTGCATATACATCATTGTTTGCATTTACTTCATCTAATGCCTGATTTAATTCAGTTAATACCAAAGTACTTAATGCGTTTAAAGCTTGTGGACGGTTGATTGTGATAGTAGCAACATGTCCTTCAGTAGTTAATAAAATAGTTTCCATGTTAGTTTTCCTCTCCTTTTAAAAGCGTGAACCCACAATTTCCATGGATGGCAATTATAGATTCACGTATGTTTTGTTTAATTATTTAGAGTAGTCGTAGAATCCTACGCCAGTTTTCTGACCTAATTTCTTACCACGTACCATTTTTCTAATTAAAGTACAGCAGCGATATTTTGTGTCACCTGTTTCATTGTAAAGTACATCCATGATTGCTTCAACGATATCTAAACCAACTAAATCACCTAATGCTAAAGGTCCCATTGGATGGTTAGCACCTAGTTTCATAGCAGTATCGATGTCTTCAACAGAAGCGATTCCTTCTTGAAGAATACAAGCAGCTTCGTTGATCATAGGAATAAGGATACGGTTTACAACGAATCCTGGACCTTCAGCAACTTCTACTGGAGTTTTTCCTAAAGAGTTAGAGATTTCAATGATTGCATTTTTAGTTTCAACTGGAGTGTTGATACCAGAGATTACTTCTACTAGTTTCATACGATCTGCTGGGTTGAAGAAATGCATACCAATTACATTGTGTTTGATTCCAGTTGCAATTTCTGTAATAGAAAGAGAAGACGTGTTAGAACCAAAGATACAAGAATCTTTACAGATTTCATCCAATGCAGTGAATAATTCTTTTTTCACTTCCATTTTTTCAAGAACTGCTTCTACTACTAAATCGCAGTCAGCTAAGTCTTTGTATTCTCCAGCTTTCAAGTTTGCTTTTACAGCGTTTGCTGCATCAGCAGTCATTTTTTCTCTTGCAACTAATTTATCTAATTTACCTGCAATTTTGTCAATACCACCTTGTGCCCATTCAAGTTTGATGTCACATACTGTTACATCGTAACCGTTTGAAGCAAATGCGTTTGCAATACCTTGGCCCATTGTTCCTGCGCCGATTACACCAACTTTTTTCATGTTTAAGTTCTCCTTTATGTTATTAGAAACAAGAAGGAAAGATTCCCTTCTTGTTATAAAACCTAATTATGCTTTTTTAACAGCGATGATTTCTGCTTTTAATGCTGGAAGTACTTCTTTTACATCACCAACAAATCCCATGTTTGCAATGTTGAAGATTTCAGCTTGTGGATCACGGTTAATCGCAATGATCATATCCGCTTTTTCCATACCAGCTACGTGCTGACATGCTCCAGAAATACCACATGCGATGTAAAGGCTAGGACGTACAGTCTTACCTGTTTGACCAACCTGGATTGCTTTATCAGCAAACCCATCATCAACAACAGCACGACTTACACACATTGCCCCACCTAATTCGTTAGCAACAGCTTCTACCATATCTAAGCAGTCTTCAGCACCACGGCCAGCTCCTACTAAGATATCGCATTTTGTAATATCAATTCCTTCAACTACTTTTTCGATTACTTTCTTTAAAACAACTTTTGCATCTTTATCAGCAAATTCAGGTGTGAATTCTACTACTTCACCAGTACGTGCTTCATCTACTGGATCCATTGAGAATACATTTGGACGAATGGTTGCCATTTGTGGACGAGTATCTGGACAAATAATAGTACCAAATAAGTTACCACCGAAAGTAGGACGAGTTACTAATAATAAAGCTTCGTCTGTTTTATCAGGATCCATTGCAATCTGTGTAGCATCTGCAGTAAGACCTGCATTTAAACGAGCAGCAACACGTGGAGCTAAGTCACGACCCAATACAGTTGCTCCTGTTAAGAAACTGTCAGGCTTGAAAGTGTTAATTACTTGTGTCAATGCATCAGCATAGAACTGAGTAGAATAACCTTCTAATAATGCATCATCTACAACGATTACTTTATCAGCACCATGTTTGATGATATCGTTTGCTTTGTCTTTGATGTTGTGTCCTAAAATAACACCAGCAACCTGGAAGTTCATGTGAGGAATAGAAGCAACCAGTTTTCTAGCTTCGCTGATCAATTCATAACCAACGTTTGCAACTTCACCGTTTTTTTGTTCAACAAAAACGTAAATATCTTTGTATCCTTCAAATTTCGCCATGTTCGCTTACCTCCTATTTCGTAATTAATTGCTTTTCTTTTAAAGTTTTCGCAATTAATTTAGCTGCTTCATCAGCAGGTAATGTAAATGTTTCAGTTTCAGCTGTAACATCTTTTGTAAATGTACTGTGTACTTTTGTAGGAGATCCAGCTAAACCAACAAGGCTTGCGTCAATTCCTAAGTCTGCAAATGTCATGATTTTAACTTCTTTAGAGAAAGAGTCAACGATATCGTTACAGTTCATATAACGAGGGTTGTTCATTCCACTTAAAGTAGTTAATACACAAGGCAATTTTGCTTCTAAGATTTCTTCACAGTCTTCTAATGATTTTTTAACTGTAACAATCTTATCATTGATATCAATGATTTCATCTACATAAGTAACCTGAGGGATTCCTAAACGTTCTGCAGTCTGTGGACCTACCTGAGCAGTGTCTCCATCAATTGCCTGACGTCCAGCAATAATCAAGTCATAACCTGTTTTGTTTAATACAGCTGCAAGAGTCGAAGAAGTTGCACAAGTATCAGCACCAGCGAATGCGCGGTCTGTTACTAAGATACATTCATCTACTCCACGAGCATATAATTCTTTTAATATATCTGCTGCCATTGGAGGCCCCATAGATACGATAGTAATTGTAGCACCAGTTTTTTCTTTTAACTGTAATGCTGCTTCAACACCAGCTAAGTCATCTGGGTTGATGATACTTGGTACACCAGCACGAATAAGAGTACCTGTTACTTTGTCTACACGGATTTCAGTTGAATCCGGAACCTGTTTTACAAGAACGATAATTTTCATGATTTAACGTTTCCTTTCTCTATTATTTGTTCAACATTGCACCACTAATAACCATACGTTGTACTTCAGAAGTACCTTCGTAGATCTCAGTGATCTTAGCGTCACGCATCATACGTTCAACTGGGTAGTCACGTGTATATCCGTATCCACCTAATAACTGAACAGCTTTTGTTGTAACTTCCATTGCAACTTCAGCAGCAAATAATTTTGCTTCTGCAGCAGCGTATGTATAAGGCTGACCGTTTTCTTTTGCCATAGCGGCATTGTATACCAATAAACGAGCTGCATCTGTCTTTGTCTGCATATCTGCTAATTGGAATGCAGTATTCTGGAATTTTGCAATTGCACGTCCGAATTGTTTACGAGATTTTACATAAGCAACAGTTTCATCGATTGCTCCCTGAGCAATACCTAAAGCCTGTGCAGCGATACCAATACGTCCTCCATCAAGAGTTTGCATGGCAATCTTAAATCCTTTACCTTCTTGACCTAATAAGTGATCTTTGCTAACACGTACGTTGTTAAAGATTAACTCACAAGTTGCAGAAGCACGAATTCCTAATTTTTTCTCATGTTTACCAATTGTAAATCCTGGCATACCTTTTTCAAGGATAAATGCAGAAATACCTCTAGTACCCTGAGATTTATCAGTCATTGCAAAGATAACATAGATATCTGCTTCACCAGCATTTGTAATAAAGATTTTAGATCCATTGATAATGTAATCATCACCATCTTTAACAGCTGTAGTTTGTTGACCAGCAGCATCTGTACCTGCATTAGGTTCAGTTAAACCGAAAGCCCCTAATTTTTTACCTGTACATAAGTCTGGCATATATTTTGCTTTCTGTTCTGGAGTACCGAATGCATCGATTGGGAAAGTTCCCAATGAAGTATGTGCAGATAAAATAACACCTGTTGTACCACAAACTTTACTTAATTCTTCAACTGCAAGAATGTAGCTCAGGTAATCAGCACCTGCTCCACCAAATTCTCTTGAGAATGGAATTCCCAACATTTTGCAATCCACCATTTTAACAACGGTTTCTCTTGGGAAACGTTCTTCTTCGTCGATTTCTCCCGCGATCGGCTTTACTTCTTTTTCAGCGAACTCGGAAAATAGCTTTTTCATCATTTTTTGTTGTTCTGTTAACATGAAGTCCATAAATGTTCTCCTCTCCTATTTTTTTGAACATCGTTCCATAAAATGTATACTCTTATGGAATCTTAAGAAAACGGATAGTAATCATATTGCCTTGTATCCTTTACCATTTTATAACTGAATAACATCATAGTCAACCTTAATTGTTAATATTTTAACAAGTTCTTTTTGTTCTCTTAAATGTTAGCGTTTACATTATAAAATCATAGTTCTTGCATTGCTCCTCATGATATTTTCTTTCTCCTATCATTTCCTAGATTGTTCTTTGAAATATCATATGTTATTTCTCATTCCATCACATTTTATTCACCTTCGAAAACTACAATAGAAGTAGAAAGTATTCTTCCTAATTTCACTGTTGTTTCATAAAAGGAGTCCACTATCATGAAAAGTAAATTCACTAAAAAAGCTATCTTTATTTCATCTCTCCCCTGCCTTATTCTCTGCACAATTTTCATCGTGTCCAATATACTTCCACAACAAGAAGTATATTCCCACACAAACAAGAACTCCTCCACAAATACGGATATACAAGAAACTTTAACAGAAACTACTCTTTTAGAGCGTATAACTATCTATCTGGATGAAAACGAAATTCTCGAACATCAAATTTCCATTGCTATATATGATCCTTCTACGCAACAATCCTATCAACTGTATGCAAATGAGGATATGTTTTCAGCGAGTCTATATAAAGTTCCCCTTGCCATGTTATATTATGAATACATCGAGGAAGGTACCATATCTTTAGAAGACACCCTTTTGTATAGCGAAGATTGTTATGAAGAAGGAGGACCTATAGCTAGTACGTATGGTATTGGTTCTTATATAGGTATAGAAGAATTGCTTTACGATATGATTGTGTATTCTGATAATACTGCCGCCCACATATTGTTTGAGCATTTAGGAGGTTGGACAACCTATCGAACGCTAATCGAGAAATATAGTACCCAAACTTTTAATGCATCTTTTTATGAAGAAAATGTATTCCCTGCTTCTTATGCAACGGATGTTTTACAATATCTCTATCAACACGCCTCCACTTATACAGCCTTAATTCAACATATGAAACTCGTATATCCACAGGATTATTTAGGCAAAAAATTAGATGTACAAATCGCTCAAAAATATGGATCCTATGAAACATATGAGAATGCTATGGGAATTGTTTATGGAGAACATCCCTATCTAATTACGATTATGACAAGCCTAGGAAATGAGGCGACTCAAGTGATAGGAGAAATTAACGAAATCGCTTACAATTTCTTCCATGAAATGTAACCGAATTTTAACTTGTGAAAGTTTTCGTAAGTTATTGACAAACAAGTTTAAAACCTTTACTATTATTTATGTATTGAAACGCAAATAAAGATGCGTATTTAAAAGAAAGACAGGTAGAGAAAAATGAGAAAGACTTATGTAGTAAGTGCTAAACGTAGCGCAATCGGAAGTTTCTTGGGTTCTTTAACTACTGTTAAAGCTGCAGACCTAGGGGCTACTGTTGTAAAAGCTTTATTAGAAGATGCAAAAGTTGCACCTGAAAATGTAGACGAAGTTCTTTGTGGTAATGTATTAGGGGCAGGACTTGGACAAAACGTTGGACGTCAGGTTTCTATTCTTGCCGGAATTCCTGAAACAGTATGTGCTCACACATTAAACATGGTTTGTGGATCAGGTTTAAGAACTGTTATGGAAGGTGTAATGTCTATCCAAACTGGTTTCAACGAAATCGTTGTTGCTGGTGGTGTTGAATCTATGTCAGGAGCACCTTACTTAATTCCTGCAAACACTCGTACAGGAAACAAAATGGGTGATTTCAAATGTGTTGACCACATGATCTATGATGCATTAACAGATGCATTCAATAATATTCATATGGGTATCACTGCAGAAAATATCGCTAACAAATACGGTATTACTCGTGAAATGCAGGATGCATTAGCATACGCTTCTCAATCCAAAGCAATCGCTGCAGTAGATGGTGGACGTTTCAAAGATGAAATCGTACCAGTTGAAGTAAAATTAAGAAAAGAAACTGTAACATTTGATACAGATGAACATCCTAACCGTAAATCAACTCCAGAAAAATTAGCAGGTCTTCGTCCAGCTTTCGTTAAAGACGGTTCTGTTACTGCTGGTAATGCTTCTGGAATCAATGATGGTGCTAGCTTCGTATTATTAGCAAGCGAAGATGCAGTTAAAAAATATAATTTAACTCCATTATGCGAAATCGTTGGTATCGGTCAAGGTGGTGTTGATCCATTAACAATGGGGTTAGGTCCTACTCCAGCAATCCGTCATGCATTAAAAGATGCTGAAATGAACCTATCTGATGTTGAATTAGTAGAATTAAATGAAGCATTCGCAGCGCAAGCATTAGGTGTTGTTCATGAATTAGTTGAAGAACACGGAGTTAACCGCGATGAATTCATGTCTAAAGTAAATGTAAACGGTGGTGCCATTGCATTAGGTCACCCAGTTGGTGCTTCTGGAAACAGAATCTTCGTTTCCTTAATTCACGAAATGTTAAAACGTGACGCAAAAACAGGTCTTGCTTCTCTATGTATCGGTGGAGGACAAGGAACTGCAGTTATCGTTAAACGCTAACTATAGTATTGAAAAGAATGGCAATCGCCATTCTTTTTTAGTTAATTTTGAGTTCAATTTTATGAAGATACAGAGCTATCCAAGTAAATGGATATATAAGTAAATATGGAAGAATCAATAATAATAAATACCATACGGTTGGTAATCGATAGGATACTCCAAAAATCAACATACCAGGAAGCCAAGTACAACTAATAAGTATCCTGTATATCCATTCATTCCTTCTATACCTCATGATTTCCTCAGTATAATATATATCTGTACCCTTATACTTGAAAGTAGATTTATTTCTCCACCCCTTTAATATCAAATGTGTTTTTTCTATATTCCCCATTTGATGATCCCTCCTTATTTATAGCTTTCGTCTATGTACATCTTATATATTCATTATAACAAAAAATAATTAGTATACAATACATTTTATAACATGCTAATTGTACATAAATAAAACAAATCACAGATGATATAGTGATTTGTTTTATTTTAAATTCTATATAAATATATGTGCTATTAAATTCACGCTCATACAAAGAAGTATTCCCAATACGGTTGGTAATACAAATGCTAATATGGTCCATTTCCAACCATCTGTTTCTTTTCGTATGGTCAATAAGGTTGTGGCACAAGGAAAATGAACAAGTGAAAACAACAAGGTACATATAGCAGTTACCCAGGTCCAACCATTGGAAACAAATAAATCTTTCAATACTCCTAAATCACTAATATCCATCATGGAACCATTTGCCATATATGCCATGATGATAATAGGTACAACAATTTCATTCGCTGGAAACCCTAAGATAAACGCCATTAAGATAACACCATCTAACCCCATTAAAGAAGCAAATGGATCTAGAAAATCTGCGATATACTTCAACAATGTAATCCCATCATATTGCACATTAGCCAACAACCAAATAAACGCCCCTGCTGGGATTGCGACACTTATTGCCCTTCCCAACACAAACAAAGTACGATCAAAAATGGAACGCACAATCACTTTAGTGAATTGTGGTTTGCGATACGGAGGAAGTTCTAACGTAAAACTAGATGGAACTCCTTTTAATATGGTTTTGGATAATAGTTTAGAAATCACAAGTGTTAAGAACACCCCAAATAAAATCACACCTGTTAACAAAAGGGTTGATACTACTCCATCCCATGGTGCCACCACAATTCCTGTAAAAAACATCGTAATGATTGCTATTAGTGTGGGAAATCTTCCATTACATGGTACAAATACATTTGTTAGAATCGCGATTAAACGCTCTCTTGGGCTATCAATGATACGTGCACCACTTACTCCAACCGCATTACAACCGAATCCCATACACATGGTAAGTGCTTGTTTCCCACAAGTACTTGCCCGTTGAAAGAAGCCATCCAAGTTAAACGCAATACGAGGAAGATAACCGAAGTCTTCCAATAATGTAAACAAAGGAAAGAAAATGGCCATGGGTGGCAACATGACAGATATCACCCATCCACATGTCTTCACCACTCCATCGACTACAAACCCTTGAATAGGAATGGATACATTCATCTGGGTAAACACCATATGCAACCAATCTTCAAAGTGTCCAAACATTGTACTCAACATAGCGCTTGGAATATTTGCACCTGATATGGTAATCCAGAATATTACACACAACAATACAATCATCCATAAAAAACCAGAACGCTTACTTGTCAAAATACGATCAATTTTCAAATCACGTTCTTGATAGCGATCATTGTTGAATATAATACATTCATTACTAATATCTTTTGCTTTATTATGAATTGCACGTACAACAATTTCTTCATAATTAGAAACAATCCCCTCATTATCCAGTTGTTTCAATGAAACATCACATAGTTCTTTTACTTCTTCTGGATTTTTTATCTTCTCATAGAATGTTTTTGAATCCACATTAGGATCTAACAATTTAAGTGCTACGAAGCGTGGAGATAATTGTTCACATTCTATGATATCTTCCAATTTCTGTAGTGCGTGTTCCAATATTTCTGGATAGGTTACAATTGCTTCTTGATAGCCGACGACACTCTTCCCCACTTGTTCAATTGCATTTTTTAATTCATTGAAATCTTTTTCATTTCGAGCACTCATCTTCACTACTTCTACATGCAAAATCTCTTGAAGTCTTTTATCATCAATTGTAATATTCTTTTTTTCAGCTTCATCCATCAAATTTAAAATTACAATGACTTGGTGGCTAATTTCTAACGTCTGCAACACTAAATTTAGATTGCGTTCCAAACAAGTACTATCACAAACCACCATACAAACATCACACTTTTCAAAACAAATAAAGTTTCGTGTCACTTCCTCTTCACTAGAATGCGCTAGTAATGAATACGTCCCTGGTAAATCTACCATTTTATGACGCATGGATTTATGAGTAAAGTATCCATTTGCTAATTCTACTGTTTTCCCTGGCCAATTCCCTGTATGCTGATTCATCCCCGTCATGGCGTTAAAGACAGTGCTCTTCCCTACGTTAGGATTACCTAAAAGCGCAATTGTATAACCCGTGGATTCCTGTTTGTAACATGCATTAATTTTATCATTCTCCGCAATCAGTTTCTCAAACAGCATTCTCTTCCCCCTGTTCTATTACGTATATCCCTCTGCTTTCTTCATCACGTAATGCAATCTTACACCCCTTCATAAGATACGCTCTCATTTTCTTACTAGGACTATTTAAGACAGGCATGACTTTCACTCTATCCACAAATCCCAAATCCATCAATCTACGCTTCATAAAAGGTTCTTGTTCGATATGGTGAATCAGGACTTCTTCTTCTAATTCTACATCCAGTAGTGTTTTCATTTCTTCCCTCCTATGCCTAGTGTATCCATATGCCTACAAGTTGGTAAGCACAAATACCCATGAGAGCATAGAAAAAGCAGACAAATGCCTTGCATTCATCTGCGAGAAAAGATTATTTAACTTTTGTTATCATATCTTGATGCATCTGTTTTAAATCTTCGCGAATATGAATTTGTTGTGGACATAAGGTTTCACATTTCCCACATTGTTGGCAGTTTGCTGCTCGTTCTTGCTCTTGCATCGTATCAAAATATGCTTTATGGGTAGCTGGTTGATTTCTATATTTGGAATATTCATTCCAAAGTTTAAAGTTTTTAGGAATTTGTACACCAAATGGACAAGGCATACAATATTCACATCCCGTACAACCATTCATTGTTCTTTCCTTGATTGTTTTCGCAACTTCTTTCACTAACATCTCTTCTTCCGCATGCAACGGTTGAAATTGATCAAATGTTCGTAAATTATCTTCCACTTGCGCAAAGGTAGACATTCCACTTAAGATAACTTTTACATTTGGCTTACTTCCTACCCAACGAAGCGCCCAAGATGAAATACTTTTATCTGGTGCATAGTCCGTAAATTTACAAGCTACATCTTCAGGTAAAAAGGACAAGGAACCACCTTTGATTGGTTCCATAATGATGACTGGTACACCCATCTTTTCAGTTAACTCATATCCTTTATCTCCTGCTTGAATATCTGTATCTATATAATTGTATTGGATTTGACAGAAATCCCATGTACGATACGTTAAAATTTCTTCGAATACTTCATATTCATCATGAAAGGAAAAACCTAGATTTCGTATCTTCCCTTGCGCTTTTAATTCCTCACAATATGTAACAACACCCAATGCTTTTGCTTTTTCCCATTTTTCTTTATCCATTGCATGCAATAAATAAAAATCTACATAGTCTACATCCAATCGTTTCAATTGGTTTTCAAACATCGCTTTGGCTTCTTCTAATGTTTCAACATTCCACAATGGCATCTTAGTGGTCAAATAATAACTAGAACGCTCATACTTCTTCAAAACTCTTCCTACAAATGGTTCACTATCTCCTCCATGATATGGAAAAGCAGTATCGATATAGTTTACTCCATTTACAATCGCATGATCCAACATTCTTTCTGCTTCTACTTCATCGATCTTCCCATCTTGATCAAGTGGAAATCGCATACATCCAAACCCTAATAAAGATGGTTTGTACTTCTCATTTAACACCCTATATTCCATAATGTTATCTCTCCTTTTTTCTCTGGTTATTCTACATTTCCTGTATTTCTCTGTATGTATTATACAACGTAATCAAAAATAATGAAATCCAACAAAATAAAAAATAGCCAATACATCAGCTATTTAATATCATTTAAATCAAATGGTGTCATTTGATACACATAATTTAACCAATTACGATACAACAAATTCGCATGAGAACGCCATTTAAAGACAGGTTCTTTTTCGGGGTCATCCTCTGGAAAATAATTAAATGGAATTTGAATTGGCTTTCCTTGATTTAAATCACGGAAATATTCTTGTGATAATGTTTCTTTTCCATATTCTAAATGTCCCAAGATATATACTTCACGAAAATCTTTCGTCGCAACGATATTGGATCCTGTGACATCTGATTTTGATAAAACTTCTAGTGTATTAATCTTTGAAAGAGCATCTTCATCAATCGCTGTATGACGAGAATGTGGAGTATTATGTAGTTCATCAAATCCATTGGTTAAGAAATTGTATTCATCACATAAAATCTGTGGAAAGATACCAAACACTTTATCTTCTAACACATGTTTTTGAATTCCATAGTGATAATACAATCCAGCTTGTGCTCCCCAACAAATATGGATGGTTGAAAACACATGATGTTTACTCCATTCCATGATTTCACATAACTCTTCCCAATAATCAACATCTTCATATTCCAAGTGTTCTACAGGTGCACCCGTAATAATTAAACCATCGTAATTGTTATGTTTTAACACTTCAAAATCATCATAGAATTTTAGAAGATGGTCTGCACTTGTATTTTTTGAAACATGATTCCCTACCTTCATAAAATCAATATCTACCTGTAAAGGTGATTTTGAAATCAAACGAAGAATCTGTGTTTCTGTTTCAATCTTCTTAGGCATAAGATTCAAAATCGCAATCTTTAACGGACGAATATCCTGATGGTTTGCGACTTCTTCTTCTAATGCGAATATTTTTTCACTTTCCAGTATCTCTTTTGCTGGTAAGCCATTTGGTATATTGATTGGCACTACTCTTCACCTCTTTAACTAAATCTGTGCAAATGCTTGTTTTAAATCATCGATGATATCTTCTACGTTTTCAAGTCCAACAGAGAAACGAACCATTCCTCCATCAATACCCGCTGCCACAAGTTGTTCATCGCTTAATTGACGATGTGTTTCACTTGCTGGATGAAGAACACACGTACGAATATCTGCCACATGAACTTCATTAGACGCAAGTTTTAAATAATCCATGAATTTTGCTGCAACTGGTCTTCCACCTTTAATGATAAAAGAGATAACACCACTACAACCTTTTAAGTATTTTTGAGCGAGTGCATAATTTGCATCCGATTCTAATCCAGGATAAATGACTCTTTCCACTTTATCGCTCGCTTCTAAATATTTCGCCACAACCATTGCATTTTCACAATACTGTTTCATACGTACATGTAATGTTTCTAGTCCTAAGTTTAATAAGAACGCTGAGTGAGCTGCTGGATACACCCCAAAATCTCTCATCAATTGCATTCTCGCTTTGATGATATATGCCATATTTCCATATGATTGTGTATAAGAAATTCCATGATATGATTCATCTGGTTCACAAAGAGATGGGAAGTTTCCATTTGTCCAATCAAATTTCCCACTATCTACAATAACACCACCAACTTGAACAGCATGACCATCCATGTATTTACTTGTAGAATGAATCACAATATCCGCTCCAAATTCAAATGGATTACATAAGATTGGAGTCGCAAATGTATTATCCATAATCAATGGAACCTTCATATCATGCGCAATCTTCGCAAATCGTTCAATATCAAACACAGTCAGTGCTGGATTTGCGATGGTTTCTCCGAACACCAATTTTGTAGAAGGTTTGAAAGCCGCTTTAATTTCTTCATCGCTAGAAGCAGCGTCTACGTAAATACATTCAATTCCTAATTTCTTTAACGTAAATGAAAATAAATTGATTGTTCCCCCATAAATTTGAGGAGTACTAACAATACTATCTCCTGCTTCACAAATATTCAAAATAGACAACAAAGTCGCAGCTTGTCCAGATGTTGTACACATCGCACCAACGCCACCTTCTAAAGCCGCAATTTTTTCTTCTACTGCCATAACTGTAGGATTTCCAAACCTTGAATAACACAATCCTTTTGTTGGATCATCAAAGATTGCTGCTACTTCAGCAGCACTATCATATACATACGTTGTACTTTGTACAATCGGCAATACTCTAGGTTCTCCATTTTTTGGTTCATAACCCGCATGCAGACACTTTGTTTCAATTTTCATATCTATTCCTCCAAATTTCTTATGGTTATTTTACACTTTTTTCCTCATGAACGCAATTGCACACATGCATTTCTTCTAAAACTTTCATAATTTGTTCACTTCGTTCTTGAGAAAGGATTGGACTTTGTAAATATCCTTGTTGTATACAATCCACAGCATGTTCAATTTCTCCCGTAAAATCACTTTCCATAGAAACTTCAATACGTGTATCTTTCCCGTCTTTTCTGAGGATTGCACTTGTTGATTTCCAAAAATTATCTGTTATGATAACACCCTCATCTCCATATAGATATCCTTGATTGATCATATCTACTCCCCAACTACTTCTAACGTATGCCATCACACCATTCTCATACCCCAACATTGCTTGCGTAAGTATATCGATACCTGCATAAGCACTATTTTGTTTCATCACTTCTACATGCGCTAAAGAAGCATTCGCAAAAAGATTGGCATAACAAATCGGATACACACCTACATCGTAAAAACTTCCACCATCTTCTTTTCGAAACAACCAGCTATCTTTTGGGTATTCTTTTACATCCATTTTGGTACAATACCCTGCTTCAATATAGCGTAATTTTCCAATCACACCTTCTTCTACCATCTTTTTTAATTTCTGATTCAATGGTGTAAACAACGTTTTTTCGGCTTCCATCAAGAAACATCCTTGTTGTTTGGCATATGAAAAACACTCTTGTAATTGTTCTTGATTACTTACAAAAGGTTTTTCACATAATACATGTTTACGATATTTTAAACACAACATAATATGTTCTTTATGTAATACATTTGGAGTACATATATATACGAGTTCTACATTATCATCAGATAAAAGTTCTTCGTAACTCCCATAAGCAACATTTGCCCCAAAGTTCTCTTTAAATTCATTTGCATTCTCTAAATTTCTACTTGCGACAGCATACAGTTCAGCATTATGCGCATACTGTACTCCTTTTGCTACACGTTTGGCTATTTTTCCTAGCCCTATAATTCCTATTTTCATATGATCACCTAGTATAAGTTTATGTCTTTTTAAAAAGAATTACAATATTTATTTCCAATACGCATAATTTCATTGAATAATACATATTTATCCTATATCATTACATTATAGAAAGAAGGTAACCTTATGAAATATGAAATCGTTGGGGGACAACTCCCTGTTGTTGTCTGTAAATTAGACAAGAACGAAAAGATGTTTACAGAATCTGGTGGTATGTGTTGGATGGATGATGGTTTTGATATGGATAGTAATACTCGTGGAGGTCTGATGAAAGGTATCGGACGTGCATTTAGTGGAGAATCTATTTTCATGACTACGTATACAAGTCCTCGTGATCAAGCAGAAATTGCTTTTGGTTCTAGTTTTCCGGGAAAGATTGTAGCCCTAAATCTTGCAGAAGGAGAATCAAAAATAGTTCAGAAATCCGCATTCCTTGCTGCAGAAGATACCATTCAATTGACTACATTCTTTAGAAAACGTTTAGGTGCAGGAATCTTCGGTGGAGAAGGATTTATCTTGCAAAAAATCCAAGGACCTGGAACTGTCTTCTTAGAAATCGATGGAGATGTTGTGGAAAAAGAATTAGCACCTGGAGAATTGATTAAAGTGGATCAAGGATATGTTGCCATCTTCGAAGAGTCTGTACAATTTGAAATCACAACCGTAAAAGGATTAAAGAACAAATTCCTAAGTGGAGAAGGTTTCTTCTTAGCTACCTTACAAGGACCAGGAAAAGTTTGGTTACAAACGATGCCTTTCACTGTACTTGCGGATAGAATCATTAATGTAATCCCGCATAAATAATACTCTCAAAAAAGTTTCGTTCACAAAGCGAAACTTTTTTATACTTTTTTTACGAAAAGTATTGAAATTATAATCAATTTATTGTATATTATTAAGGCAATAGAAATGCGGGTGTAGTTCAATGGTAGAACTTCAGCCTTCCAAGCTGACTACGTGAGTTCGATTCTCATCACCCGCTCCATGTAAACAATAAAGCCGACACAATGTGTTCGGTTTTTTTTACTTTTCCATTGAAAAAGCTAGATACTATATATCATACCTAGCTTCCTACTTTATATACTTATTCAATTCTATGAAATTTTCTTCGACATTCTTTCTGCATTATTTGCATACAATACAGCAGTATCTTTCGAGATGATTCCTTTCTGATACAAATCAAACAAGCTTTCATCCATCGATTGCATCCCTTGTTCTTTACCAGCAACAATAGAGTTATCAATTTGATGAATCTTACCCTCTCGAATTTGAGTACGAATTGCTGGAGTCGCAATCATAATTTCAAATACTGGAACAATTCCCCCATCGATCGTTGGAACCAACTGTTCACTCACAACCGCATGAAGTGTCATAGAAAGTTGAACACGTATTTGTTGTTGTTGGGAAGGTGGAAATACATCAATCATACGATCCACAGTATTCGCTGCACCTACGGTATGAAGTGTTGAAAGAATAAGATGACCTGTTTCAGCCGCTGTAACAGATACATTGATCGTTTCAAGGTCTCGCATCTCTCCTACCAGTATTACCTCTGGTGCTTCACGCAAAGCACTGCGTAAGGCGTTTAAATAGTCTTGCGTATCATGATACACTTCTCGTTGTGATACAATGCTTTGTTTATGACTATGTAAGAACTCAATAGGGTCTTCGATCGTTATGATATGAACATTTCTATTCTGATTGATTTTATCAATGATACAAGCAAGCGTCGTAGACTTCCCACTACCTGCTGGACCACTTACTAGAATTAAACCTTTCTTAACAGAAGATAAATTTGTAATAATTTCTGGAACACCAAGTTTTACAGGATCTGGTAAATCAAATGTCACAACACGTAATACAGCTGCTTGAGAATTACGTTGCATATATACATTACAACGAAATCTTCCAACATCAGGAATAGAAAATGAAAAATCATCATCCTTTTTCTGAATAAAATCTTCATATCGATTTTGTACAACATAACCATAAATTTCTTTGATTAAAGATGCTGTTGTTTCTGGTTTTAATTTATCTTCACCCACAGAAATGATGGTACCATTTACTTTAAATGCATATGGATGACCTGCTACCAAGAAGATATCGGAAGCGTTCATTTGAATCGCTTGATGTAGCATTTCTTCTATACTGATCATGTCGTTTGTCCTCCTGTCGAAATAAGTTTCCAACTATTTGAAATCACTTCATTCCCTACTTGTTCAAGTACCACTTGTAAAGATTGTTGTGCGTTTACTTTAATATGTATACTTATGGTTTGATTTAGTAGTTCGTATTGAACATCTTCACTTTGAAATTGTTCTTGTACATCAAGACGTGCTAACGTCTTATCTAACGAACCATCTTCTTTCACATACGTATTTAATACTTCATACAAAATACTAGCTTTTGTATCTGCCTTCCTATAAGCTTCTTCATAAACAGCTTCTCGTTTCGCTATATCATAATTCTGCTTGGCCTGATTGTATGCCAATACAGATAAAATCATCATACATAATACCACGAATATCATAAGAATAGAAGATGCGCCTAGTCCTATCTGAACGTTTCTTTTTGTCTTTTTCATTCTTGTTCCCCCTTATCTAGAAGGAATGATAATTCTGTTTTTACATCCCCTTGAGCCAAAGACATAATACAATGTTCTTTGTTTTCAAGCCCATTTATCTCACTTCTTTTTATAGTAACTTTATACTTGTTTTCTTGTTCCGTTGGATTCCCTTTAGCATCCAAGTAAAAACTATCTTTTTCTAAATACTTTGCTATATCTTGTTCCTCTTGATTCGCAATCAAGTTTTTTCCATAGAACATTGCATTTCGAAGACCAATTGCTTGTTCATTCTTTTCTTTCGCACTTACAATAACAAACACACTAATCGCACTAGCAATTGTAAAAAAGAACAATACGAAGATAAGTTCCATCAAAAAAGATATGGTTTTACTGGAATGTTGTCCATTCATATGTCGTCCTCCTAATCACAATGTAATGCAATTGTTAATGTCTGTTCTTGCTGATGTTTGTCACGCATAGAAAGAATCATCTTCTTTTCATTTTTTACTACTTTAAATTCACGAATATCAAACAATGAAGTTCCAGTCGTAAAATCTGGTTCTACATCATCCAAGATGCGAAGTTCTTTTAATTTATGATCATCCTCATAAATATATAAGATACTCTTTGATGCTGCTTCTTTAATTTGAATCCCTTGAATACGACCGCTTTCAAATACCTCAATTGCATCTCGTTCATCACTTACTCTCAATTGAGTTTGAACATAAGCAAGTGGAGTATGAATACTCTCTACTTTTTTACCACTTTCAATGATCTGATGATACCCATTCGTTTGCAATAACAACACAAGAAATGAACAAATCACAAAGACCATGAATAATGATAAGGAAAACAACAAATCAATCGAATGTCGTTGCCTCATACTCATTCACCTCTTCCTTTTGGATATACGTCCATCTCAGGCATAATGTTGGATGCGATATACTTATAACGAATCATATAATTATCTTCTTGAATAAATAATCCATAATGTTCCTTCAAATATGCAATATCTTTAGGATAAGCACCTTCGATACTGTAGCATTCTCTTGCGGCTTTTTGAATAGCCTCTTCTGCACGTTTGCCGTCTTCCTTTGACATTCCTCTATCTGCAGTTTGAAACCCATACAAGAAAATTACAATAAGAAGAAGAAATATCATACCTTGTATTATATATGTTTTTTTCATATCAACCCAAAGATGTCATAATACTCATCAAAGGCAACATTACAGAAAGCAATATTACCCCAACAATCAAAGACAGGAAGACTACGATAACTGGTTCGATGGTATTTAAGAAAGAACTAATACTATGATCCACATCTTTCTCATAAAGTAACGATATCTTTTTCATTACGTCATCACTTTTGCCACTATGAAATCCAGTAATGATCATATTCGCATAAGCACCATCATACAAATGAACTTTTTGAATCATTGCTTCAAAGGATTCTCCTTCTTTCATCCCTTGCATACATGCTATAATTTTTTCTTTTGTAAGTTCTTCATCAACAATACCAGGTAAATAGGATAAAGAATCTTCGATATCAAATCCTCCAGAAATAAACAAGGAGAATGCATACGTCATACGTGCCATGGATATATTATGAAACAAACGTTTTGTTAGAAAGAATTTAGAAAGGAATATTGCGCCATTTCCTTCTCCCTTACGCATACGTACAACTACATATAATACAAGCAACAATAACACAGTTAATATTACAAAACTTACAATCGCAAATCCAGAACCAAATTGCATCATCATAGTAGCACTTTCTGGTAAAGGTGAACCCATATTCTCTAAAACATTCGTAAATATCGGTAGTACCTTCCACATTATAATACCAACCACAACCCACATCATGAGCAATAATACAAATGGATAAAACAACGCTTCACGTAATTGTTTTGACAAATCGTAAGCACGTTCATAGTAAGCAGAGAGTTCTTGCATAACATTATCTAAATGTCCACTAACTTCTCCAATTTTGACCATTTGTTTCATATAGTCATCAAAGCATTCATGATCTTTTATAGCTTGATAAAAGGATCCTTGTGCGACCACTTCTTCATGAATTTGTTTACAAGCCTCTTTCATAAGTTTATTATCACTATCATCCATGATGATTTCCAATCCTTCTTGAACACTAAGTCCAGAAGATAAAATCATGCTCATTTGCATACAAAACTCAAAGGCTTCTTCATTATTAAATTTTTTCATAGCTCTTCTCCTCACTAATAGTAGTATTTATCTTCATATCCGTCTTCATAATCTGCTCTACTAGCCGCAAACGTCGGATCCATTCTTGACCATTTCTTCGAATTCAATAATACATCCGCGCTAACCCATCCCTTTTCAGGAAGGTAAACCTCCACCCATGCATGGTATTCAATGGATGTATTTCCAGTCACAAGTCGCGTGGGGATTTGTTGAGAACGTAACATAGCTGTTAATAAAGCAGCATAATCGAAACAAATCCCTTTCTTTGTATCCAGTGTCTCATCAACCACTGGTAATACATAAATATCATCTACTTGATCTGCTTTCTCATCATCGTATGCAATTGTATCAACAACATAATTATATAATGTCGCAATTCTTTGTAATACCGTTGTATCCTTCTTTGTTAACTCAAATGCTTTATGTATTGCTTTACTATCCGTCTTATAATCTACAATCTGATTTGGGTATAGAAACGGAATTTGTTCATTTTCTAACGATACATCTATGTACTGCGTAAACAACACAGAATACATATCCCCTGTTGTATTCAATAAAATCCGAACAAGATATGTACCACTTCCTGATGCAAAAGGAAATGTTTCATTTTTACCTACAACCATTAAATCATATGGGCTATTTCCCGCATCATCCTTAGTAATGGAAAGTTTCACTTTCTTACCCGGATCTCTTTGCAAGGTAGCGCATAGGTAACCTTGATTCACATTGCTAACATCGATGTTAACAATACCCTGACTATCTCCCATCACTTGACCACCAGATGCTTGCGGTAATTTCAGTTCCTCAAGCGTTGGACTTGGAGATTCTTCATATTCACTTGGGTATGTTTTGGAATCGCCACATCCACACATCACAATTACCAATATGAGCAAGAGCGATACTATTCTACTATATCGTTTCCTCATAACACTGCTCTCCTTATCACGTATCAAACATCTTTCGATTCTTCTCATTCTTAGAAAAAAACGCTTATTTCTATTTATCTATAATTATACCATTCTTCTATATATTTTTTCACAAAGTTTTCATTTTCGAAAAAAAACAACGATACTATCGTCGTTTTCTATGGTTCAATAACAGTAGGTGTTCTGCCAATCCCTACAACCTCGTTCACAATCCTTGTCCATGTAGCACATCCTGCAATTCCATCTCCACCTAATCCATTGTTTCTTTGATATGCGATTAATGCATTTCTAGTATTGTTTCCAAAGACCCCATCTAAGGTATATGTGGAATACCCCAATGCATTCAATGCATCTTGCAAAACAAGTACATACACCCCGCGACTTCCAAGTCGCACCGTTGGATATCCTGCACTACATGCAGGTGTTCCATAACGCTTATCAAAATGCACCCATGTAGGTGTCATACTAATAGGTTCCACATAAGACCAAACACCTAAATTTCTTGCAGTGTTATAAATCTTATTTCTCTCTGCTTGAGAAAGAGCTTGCCCTACATCAAAGGACACCCCAGCATAATGTTGCGATTGCCTACCATGACCTCCTTCCCAAATTCGCTTGAACGCATAACGAACTGGGATTGGTGCGCCATATGCTCGTCTTGTTGCGTTCCATGACTCCATTGCCGCATTGGTTGTCCATAGTACGCTAGAGCGAGAAGATCCACGAAACTCCCCAACTGTTAATGAGCGATCATAGGAATAAGGCATAGGATCACTTTCATTTAACTGGAAGCTCTGTAATGCCTGTGTATAAACATCATAAACGATGACTTTTGCCATGTACACTCTCCTTTCGTTTCATACTATGAAACATAGGACAAATGGTATGGGGCTTTTATCTCGTAGGCTAATGCAAATATCCAGCAAACTAAGTCACTGTGTACACAAAAAGACGAAGCAAAATGTTTTATAAAACCATCAAACAAACATACTCTATATAATACAGATTCATTCAAACATAAAAAAACTAAACATAAATGTCTAGTCTTTAAAGAGTTGCTACTGCGTTTAAAATTGCATCATAGTTTGGTTCATTCGCAATTTCCGCAAGATATTCAACATGACGAATCACATTGTTTTCATCCACAACGAATACCGCTCTAGTTAGTAATCCTAACTCTTCTACTAATGTTCCAGTCGCTTTCGCAAATTCACGATATTTATAATCGCTTGTTGTAATAACTTGTTCATTTTCCTTCGCCTGGCACCAACGCTCTAACGCAAACGGTAAATCCATAGACACGCTATAACACAACACATCACTATAAGCTTTCATATATTCCATAAACTTCGCAACTTCCATGCTACATACGCCTGTATCTAAAGAAGGTACACTCAAATAAATACGTTTTCCTTCTTCGCAACGAAGTTCACTTAAATCATTTTTCACTAATGGAAAACACGGCATTACATCATTCACTTGCAATTGTTTGCCTACTAATGTAACTGGATTTCCTTTAAATGTAATATTCATAAATAAAACCTCTCTTTCTATCTGTATCCTACCACATATGTTAGTTTAAGAAAACTTATATGCTCACACTATAAATATATGTGTCATAGAGAGGTTTTATTAGCTTAATTTTATTAACGTTTTACAGATTGTGCCATTTTAAAATATGTATGTCGTTTTCCACGTATCGCAATGGACATCGCCATAATATTCTCTGGCATCGCGATACCACCCCATCCAGCATCTCCAATATGCTGAATATCAATACCAGCACGTTTACTAGATAACGCAAACTCACGAATTGTTTCTGGATCACTTGTTTCTTGAGAAGTCCCAATTGCACTCATACTCAAAGCTCCTGCTTTACGTATACGCTCACACGCTTCATAAATTTCACGTTCTTGTAGCCCTGGTACAGTTCCACATGCAGGCATCAAGATAACATCTGCACCAGCCTTTATAAAAGCATCCATACTTTCCAAATCAATAACAGGCTCATCCACACCAGCCGCATGCATCTTCCCCGCAATAATCAATCCATGAAAGTATTGTTTTGCACATTTGATTGCTTCTGCGATTTTCACATTGCTAACACCAGTGCCAGGATTACCCGTCAAACATATAAAATTAAATCCTAATCTTTCAGCTTCCTTAAACGTTTCCGCACATGCAGTTCTACCTTTTGCTATTTCTATACGGGATTCCATCATGTTCGCATCCATATCAACAGGTTCTAAATTCACTCCAATTGGACGCCCAGATAATTCACGTAACATACGAATTGGATCATCACTTTCAGGAATTCCATAAATGGTTGGATGAAGTACATCACATCCATTCAACAATACCATATCAGAACCAAAGGATGCCGCTAGTTCCGCATTGGAAATTGAACCTAACATCGGTTGAACTGTAGATACGGTTTCAGTTAATACTGTTCTTCCCTCGCTTGCCATAATCGCTGCTTTTAACTCTGCGCCATTCATAGATAATATTTCACTAGAACTACAACTTAATAAACGTTTCATCATATCCTCTTTTCCGCAAATTTGCCTTTTCTATACTGTACCACAAGAATGAAAAAGAATTTTATAGATAGATTTCCTTGTACTTAGGCAAAAAATAGAAGCATTCTTACACGCTTCTATTTGCTTCTATCGCTTGTATACCCGTGATTAACGCAATTGAATAAATGGTATCTTCATGAGTTAAGCGTGTCAATATATTCACAGGCTTTTTTAACCCTTGTAAAATTGGTCCAAACATTTTAAATCCACCCAACTCTACCGCAATTTTATATGTGATATTTCCTGCATCTATATTTGGAAAAATCATTGTGTTCATATGTCCTGCTAAGGTAGAATCTTTCGCTTTAATACTTGCGACAGTTGGTGAAATCGCAGTATCCGCTTGAATCTCTCCATCCACTTCAAAATCCAACGGCATACGTTTCAAATGTGTGACTGCCTCACGCACTTTATCTACACTGACTCCACTTCCTGACCCAAAAGAGGAATAAGAAAGTAATCCAACTTTGGGTTCAATTCCAAATTGTCTTGCAGTTCGAGCACACTGTAATGTGATTTCAACAAGTTCATCCACATTTGGATTTACATTCAATGTACAATCTCCCATAATATAAACAATCTCTCCTCGTTCCAACAAAACACAACTGGATACAATTCTTTCTTGTGATGCTGTTTTAATGAGTTGTAAAGCTGGACGCATCGTCTGTGCAGTCGTTGCTTTCACACCTCCAACAAGTCCATCGATATAACCCGCTTGAAGATACATTGTCGAAAAGTAATTCAAGTCCTGAAGTTTTTCCATGCACTCTTCTCTACTCCAACGTCCACGTTGAATGGTAATCATTTCATCCACCATCTCTGCTTTGTTAGGGAAATTTGTAACGTCCGCAATTTCAACCCCACTGATATCTACATCGATCTCCTTAGCACTTTTTAAAATTTCTTTCTTATCACCAATCAAAACAGGTATAATACCCCCTCCGTTTTCATGGCGAACTGCCGCTTTAATAACCTCTGGATGTGCACCTTCTGCAAACCCAATACGAGGATGCTTATGTAATAGCTGTTGTTTGATATCCATATTTGCCACCACCAATTTTCTAACTCTATTCTAACGCAAATCACAAGAAAATGCTACGAAAATGATTGCGTCTTCATTTAGTTGCATTTCTTATAAATTCAAATGAATTTAAAAAAAATACGATTGCTTATTTTACTATTATGTTTGCTCGCTTATTAAATATACTAAACATAAAAAAAACTAAATCCCTTTTCTAGGAACCTAGTTTAAAATGTCGACTCTTGTTATCATTTTAGCTTTTTTATTCAGTTACCTGCATATTGTTATTTTCATTTATATGAAATTTTAACTGTGTAGTTTCATAAGTACCATCATTATAATCGACACGTACGTCTAATACGGATTTATTGATAGTTTTCACTATTTCTTTGTTAATAGCTTCATAATCTCCAAGATTTCTTGTTGAATCTAGTAATTTCTTATCAACTTGCAATTGAAATGAAAAGCCATACAATCCTTGAACCGTTCCTTGGTCTTCATTATCGATCGTAATTTGATTACCAACAGAACCAGATGATACTCCTGGACTATCCGTCCCCGTTAGCGGAAACCACCATATATTAGCATTACTATCACTATTGGTTACTTGATAATGAAGATTTTTCTTTTCGGTTGACATAAATCCTCCATTACCATTATTAAGACGTATCGCTGACATTGGGTCACTAAAATCTTTATACGCTTCATTAATTTTATAAAATTCTGCATTCTCTATGGTATAGGTTACTGATTTTACAGTATCTCCTTTAAAGTATACAGTTAACGGTGCATCAAATACCTGTGTTGTGATTTCACCAGTTTCGCAATTCGATGCGAATTGTCCAGGTGTGGCCAATTCTGTATTTAATATCTCAAGTGTACTTTTTTCAACTTTATAGAATTCATCATTGGCTTGAATAGTGAAACTATTCTTCGTACCAAATACGTTGTTGCCTATAAGGAATGGTACAGATACAAATGCTAGCGCAAACAATGGTGCTAATAAATAACGTGGTTTAAAAGAGAATCTTCTTTCTTTCTTCTCTTCATGATGTAGTACACTATGTAAAATATCTTCTTTATAATCATCTCTTAAATCAATTTCATTAAATCGTTCCTGATAAGTTTTTTTCATAAGTCCTCCTCAATTTCTGATTTCAGTTTTTCCTTTGCTCTTTTCAAACGCATTTTAACTGCAGATTCACTAATTTCTAATAACTCCGCAATCTCTTTGATCGAATACCTCTCATAATAGAATAAGTGAATTACATTTCGATGAGTGAAAGGTAGGCTTTGAATGGTATAAAGAAACGTTAAATCGTTAACTTTGTCAGCAAAAAGCATTCCTTCATCTAATGTAACATTCTTTTGCCAAAAACTCCTTTGATGGCTTTTACACTCATTGATTGCGACTCGTATCAACCATCTTTTTTCATGTTCTTTATCTTGAAAAGCAGGGGCACGATAGCATAATTTCAGGAATGTATTCTGCAATACATCTTTTACATCTTCTCCATTTTTTAAATGGAGTAAACAAATCTTATGAAGCGTGTTGTTATATTCTTTATACTTTTCTTCAAATTGTTGTGACATCACTTATCCTCCTTTCACCCTATATACGTTTACACAAACAAAAAAGTCACTTATTAAAAAAAGATTTTCAAACGAATTGAAAATCTTACTTAACATCTATGAAGAGATACGAATGAACTTTCTATCTTTTTTCATAAGCTTTATAATTATCAGTATGTAATAATTTGTTTGCTTTTTCTATCATTTCTTTTGTAGGAGGTTGGATTCCTTTTAAAGCATATGGAATGTTAAGTTCTTCCCATTTGTAAGAACCTAAGGTATGATATGGCAATACTTCTAATCGCTCTACATTGCTTAGTGTCTTTATAAAAGCAGATAATCTTTGTAATGAATCTTCATCATCATTGATGCTAGGTACAAGTACATGACGTATCCAAATTGGTTTTTTGATAGAATCAAGATAACTCGCAAATTCTAATATATTTTCATTTTTTTGTGATGTTAAAGCACGATGCTTTTCTGCATCGATATGTTTGAGGTCTAACAAAACTAAATCTGTATACTTCATCAATTCTTCAAGTTTGAAGAAAAACGATTCTTCCCTTGTAAAAGGTTGTCCACAAGTATCAAGTGTTGTGTGTATCCCTTTTTCTTTTGCTTTTTTAAAAATCTCTGTTATAAAATCAATCTGTAAAAGAGGTTCTCCACCACTTATGGTGATTCCTCCATCTTTCTTCCAATAACTCTTATAGCGCAATGCTTTCGCAAGAACTTCATCACTTGTATAATTCAATTCTTTCATTTGCCAAGTATCCACATTATGACAATACTGACAACGCATCTTACATCCATTTAAAAAGATTACAAAACGGACTCCAGGTCCATCTACAGAACCAAATGTTTCAAATGAATGTACACTTCCCATAATCGACATAAAGTTGCCTCCTTTTTTAAGAAAGGTCCATCTCCTTTACAGAAATAGACCTTGCTGTGTTACATACTTGTGTGACAAGTTCTAGAAATTACATCCATCTGTTGTTCACGAGTTAAATCAATGAATTTTACTGCATAACCAGATACACGAATTGTAAAGTTCGCATATTCTTCTTTTTCAGGGTGCTCCATTGCATCCTTTAATTTTTCAATACCAAATACATTTACATTTAAGTGATGTGCTCCTTGATCGAAGTAACCATCTAACACGTTCACTAAGTTTTTCATACGCTCTTCTTCATTGTGTCCTAATGCGTCTGGATTGATTGTTTGTGTATTACTAATACCATCAAGCGCATATTCATAAGGAAGTTTCGCAACAGAATTTAAGGATGCTAATAATCCGTTTTGTTCTGCACCATATGCTGGGTTTGCTCCTGGTGCTAAAGGTGCTCCAGCTTTACGTCCATCAGGAAGTGCTCCTGTAGCTTTCCCATATACTACGTTACTAGTGATTGTTAAGATAGAAGTCGTTGGTTCAGAATCACGGTATGTGTGACGTTTTTCGATTTTACCAATGAATGTCTTCAACAACCAAACAGCGATATCATCCGCGCGATCATCATCATTACCATAACGTGGATAATCCCCTTCTGTTTCATAATCAATGACTAGTCCGCTTTCATCACGGATCGTTTTTACTTTTGCGTATTTAATTGCACTAATAGAATCTACAACATGAGAGAATCCTGCAATACCAGTCGCAAATGTTCTACGTACAGCAGTATCAATCAATGCCATTTGACTAGCTTCATAGTAATATTTATCATGCATATATTGAATCAAGTTCAAGATATTTACATACAAGTCGACCAACCATTCCATCATGATATCGTATTTTTGCATAACTTCATCGTAATCTAGATATTCTGATGTAATTGGTGTATATTGTGGACCAACTTGTACTTTTGCTTTTTCATCCATACCACCATTGATGGCATATAATAAACATTTCGCAAGGTTTGCACGAGCTCCAAAGAACTGCATTTCTTTCCCCGTCTGTGTCGCACTTACACAACAACAAACGGCATAGTCATCTCCCCATACTGGACGCATTACATCATCATTTTCATATTGTACAGAACTTGTCTCGATAGAAATACGAGATGCATAATTTTTAAATGCTTCTGGTAAATGAGAAGAATATAATACCGTTAGATTTGGTTCTGGTGAAGGACCCATATTTTCCAATGTATGAAGGAAACGATAGTCACTTTTCGTAACCATGTGACGTCCATCCATACCTAACCCAGCAACATCTAAAGTTGCCCAAACTGGATCTCCAGAGAACAATTCGTTGTAAGAAGGAATACGTGCGAATTTTACCATACGGAATTTCATGGTCATGTGATCCACCATTTCTTGTGCTTCACTTTCCGTTAATGTTCCACTTGCAAGATCACGTTCGATATAAATATCTAAGAATGTAGATACACGTCCAATAGACATTGCAGCACCATTTTGTGTTTTGATAGCCGCAAGATATCCAAAGTATGTCCACTGCATTGCTTCTTTTGCATTTGCTGCAGGTTTGCTGATATCAAATCCATAAAGAGCAGCCATTTCTTTCATACCCTTTAATGCTTTGATTTGTTCTGCCAATTCTTCACGTTGACGAATGATATCATCCATCATTGTTCCACATCCACAGTTTGCTAAATCAGCTTGTTTCTGTTCCACAAGATAATCAATACCATATAAAGCAATACGACGATAATCCCCTACAATACGACCACGGCCATACGTATCAGGAAGTCCTGTAACAATTTTATATTTACGAGCTTGACGCATTTCTGGTGTATAACATTGGAAAACTGCATCGTTATGAGTCTTATGATATTCATGGAAAATTTCATGTAGTTTTGCACTTGGTTCATAACCATACGTAGTACATGCTTCTTCACTCATTTTGATACCACCATAAGGCATAAATGCACGTTTCAATGGTTTATCTGTTTGTAAACCAACGATCGTTTCTAACTCTTTCATTGCCTCACTAATATACCCTGGACCATAAGAAGTTAAAGAAGATACGATGTCTGTCTCCATATCTAAAACGCCACCCTTAGCGCGTTCTTCTTTTTGTAACTTTTGAAGTTCACCCCATAATTTGTTTGTAGCCTCACTTGGATCTGCTAAGAATGATTCATCCCCATCATATGGTTTGTAGTTGTTTTGAATGAAGTCACGTACGTTCACTTCTTCTTTCCAAATACGACCTTCAAAGCCTTGCCATTCATTACGATTGTTTGTTGTCATTGTTCTGCTTTCCTCCTAGTCTTATAACGTCTATATTATACTTTGATTTGTTTTTTCATGCAAAGCAAACGCCTTGCAATTCTTACAAATCTATATAAAGAAAGAGCCTAACACATACTGGACTCTTCTGCCCAGACGGTCGGCTCTGCTTAACATTATACTCCCTGTGGTCAATTCCACTTCCGTCAGTCATATAACTACTTATAATTTACCATTATTAAATGCAATCGTCAACACCTTTTCTTCATGAATTTAATTACATTTCTTTTCATATACTCTGTAAATAAAGCATGTTTATTTTCATGGAATTAAACTCTATTTTTACGTTTGCTTTTTAACCGTTTGAATAAATAGTGAAACCATTCTTCCAATTCATCTTTGTTCGTAAAGATACGCGCAATGAGATGTGGATGTTGTTTACTCTCCACAATTGCCACTTGTCCTCCATTACGCATCGTCGAAATAGCTTGTTCATACATAACTTGCGTATCTTTTTGAAAATTAAAATCCTCATTTTTATATTGTGCTGCTATTTTAATAATATCTGCGTAATAAATGGTATATACGATATTTGCTGGTTGTCCAAACACACGAATCATTGCTTTATAAGTCGTCAACCATACATTCCCACTTTTACGAAGTTCATGAGCTTCAAACTTATTTCTTTCTACTGCCTTACGTAGTGTATTACCATCAGAAAATCCCCATTTCTCTGCTGCTTCACTAAACGTTAACACTTCATTCAAATCCACCATAGTTTACTCCTAATAGCATGTGCTATTCTTCGCCCTAAGGATTCCTTATCTTGTTTTTACGATTGCTTCCCATAGTGCTTGGGCATCCATGATACCAAATACTCTTTGATCTATCATATGAGGTACAATATCGCTTCCAACAAAAGACGTTGAAATACGATGCATCATATATTGTGCTTGTGGCGCTACCCATATTTGTGATATCCTATGCTGTAAATCATACATCCTTACATTATATCGCGAATCTATCATAGAAATAGAACCATAGGCGACACAACATTCATATGTATTCGCCAATTGTTCATATGTTTCCAAGATATTAGAAAGTGAATCTACATATACGGATTCATTTCCTTCAAGCTTGCCTATCTTTGTAGCTAATATATAAGAGGAACGTTGTCCAAAACAGCCAATGACTATAAGTTCCATAAAAATTCTTCTTTCAAGAATTTATCGATACGTTCTAAAAACTGTAGTGGTTGATCTTCATAGATTTTGCATCCACTATATGGAAAGGATTCATAAACAAGGAAAGGATTCTTCATTCTTACTAAGGTATCAATAATATATCCCTCTTTCGCAATCACATCATCACTTCCCTGCATTAATAAAGTAGGCACGGTAACATCATGTAATGCTTCTTCACTTGGATGATCAAATAACCAACTAGAAATAGCTGCGATATGACGCAATGCAACAGATGTGTTTTTATCAGAATGTATCCATTGATTCACATGTTGATTTTGAAAAAATTGTACAGGTGTTTGATCTTCTAGAATAGTTACAAACTTTTTCAGTTCATTGCTTCCTTTTTCCAAAGCACTATGTTTTAACATTTGATAAAACGTATCGGATGCCTCACTCGTCAACAACAAAATAGGATTCATCAAAATCATACCATCAAATACATCCGCATAATGATGTTGTGTTTGAAGCGCAAGAAAGCCTGATAAATCTTCCCCACATAACAACAAAGATTTACAAGGAAAACGTTCTCTAATATCTTTGGCAACACAAACTACATCTTGCATGCATTCTTCAAATGAAATCCCTTGTTTTAAATCATAATACGAAAGTCCACATCCTCTTTGATCATAAAACACACAACGATACTTATCACATAGCTTTTGCATTGCCTCATGCATAATCAAAGGCCAAGCACCACTTCCTGGTCCTCCATGTAAAAATAACAACACCATATCGTTCTTTGTTTTTGATGCAAATGTTTGTAAATATTCGTTCCCAGCTTTCACTTTATACTTTATCATATTCATCACCCTGTCACTACTTCGTGACAATATATTTTTATTTTAACAGATGAAGTAAGGATTTTCAAGTATCAAAAAGGAACATCATTCATGTTCCTTTTCGTCTATGCTTTTTTATGAAATTGAACTGGCTTCTTCTTTACGCTTTTTTGAGTATACAATTCATATACTTGATCTGCACTATTTGCGATAACAGGAGAATGCGTCACAAGGATAATACATTTTTGCTCTTCATACGCCAACTGTTTGAATATGTCCATAATTTCATTTTGTGTATCTTCATCTAAATTCCCTGTAGGTTCATCTGCTAAGATGATTTCTGGCTCATAAGATAATGCTCTAGCGATTGCTACACGTTGTTGTTGACCACCCGATAATTTTAATATTCTGCGATTTGCTTCATCATCTTCGAGTCCTACTTTACGCAAGAGTTCCATTGCATACTCTTTTCGATCTGTTCGTTTAATACCTGCGATATCCATGGATAGCATAACATTCTCTACCGCACTTAAATTAGGTAACAAGTTAAAATTTTGAAATACAACCCCTACATACTTGCTACGATATTCATATTGATCAACTTCTTTAATATCTTTTTTATTATAGATAATTTTGCCTGTGGTAGGTTTTGTTAGTTGTGATAACAACGATAACAATGTTGTTTTCCCTGCTCCAGATTTCCCAACAATGGCATAAATCTTACCTTCTTCAAAAGAGAAATTCACATCTTGTAATACAACATCTACTCCATTGTAACTATATCCAACATTTTCTAATAGTAATTGCATGTCGTTTCCTCCTTTACTCTCGATTTGACAATATCTTCAACGGTTCATAACGTTGAATACTCATAACCGCAACACCACCCGATAAAATGGTTAATAAAATCCCGATTCCTATAAGTTCTACAATTACTTTCATATTGGTTGCGCTGTTAATTTCTTCGATATAGTTTGTAGTTCCTGGTGCAGAAGGCATTCCACTACCTTTGCCTGTCATACCTCCAGGTCCTCTACTACTATCTGAGAATCCATTTGTTGTTTCACTTGTTTGTGTTGATAACAAGGTATTGGTAAGTGGAACCGATGATATTGCACCAATGCCAGTTCCAATTAAAATAGCAAACAGTGTAGTCACAAATATTTCAATTACAAATTGTGATGCAACCTTCATTTTGTTCATACCTATCGCCGCAAGAACGCCAATTTCATATTTACGTTCTCGTATACGATAAATATTTAATACAACCAAAATTATGCCTCCAATGGTTAAAATCACAATCAAGAAATACGTTGCATACTTACTAAGATTTTCTAAAGGTTGTAAACTTTGTTCATAGGCACTTACATCACTACTACTAATGGTATACGTATCCGATAAACCTAGTGCACGTGCTTGCTCTTCAAACACTTCATAAGCATCTACATTTTCAAATACATACGTACCATTACTCATACAACGAAGTGCTGTTGAACTTTCTTCATTTGCTGTGTTGGCAACGCTTTGATCCGCAATACTTTGCAATGCTTCATAGGACATATAAATCTGATTTGCAGGGTCCATCATAGCCATATTCATAAATCCACTGCTCTGTGTAGTTTCATTACTTGTATAGATACCAACCACTTTTACAATAAACGTTTCTTCCGTATTACTAGGATTTGTAAACGTGATACTATCTCCTACTTTAATTGAGTTTAAGGTTGCGAGTTCTTTGTTGATGATACACTCCAACGCATCACTACCTTCCTCAAATACTTCTCCACTTGTTATTTCATTGCTTCCATCACTAAAAGATGTCATAGCTGCATAGGAACTATATCCAGTGAATGTAAAATCACCCTGATTTTCCATGCCACCTCGCATCCCTCCACCACCAGGCGCATTTTCATCTTCTGTGCTACTAGAGGTAGAAACAGCTTCTACCTCCGTACCATTTAAAGAGGTACTATTGGTGTAATAAAAATCTTTCACAGATTCCGCTTTCGCATAGGTCTTCATCTCGTCGATTGATAACGTTGCCATATTTTTCATCTGTTCCTTCATATCAGAACGTTGTTTACTTTCATCGCCTTCACCGTTTTGTGAGATGTCTTCCATCATCGATTGACGATCTACTCCAATACTTGCCGTAATTGCAATTCCATCCAAACCACTTTCTTTTTCACTTACAGCAGCTTCCTTAATGGATAATGCTAAACAAGCTGACAATCCAATCACAAAGGCAATACAACCAATTAAGATATTCCTTCCCTTTGAACGAACTATATTTCGTAATGCATTCTTTAAGATATACATAGGTATACTCCTTTCTATTACGGATACATCTTACAGGAACTATGTGTAAGGCATGTGAACGTACCCTGAAAAGAAAAAGAAAAGTAGGATTGCTCCTACTCGATTGGTGTTTGATAAAATCTTCCTTCTACAAATTCTGATTTGGTTACATTGATAAAGCTCGTTGGATCTAGTTCTCGAACACGTACTACCAATTGTTTTACATTGCTACTTTCCAGTACTGTATATAACATTGTCCTTGGTTGTCCATAATACGTACCTATCCCCTCTAAACGTGTAACTCCATGATGTGTGGTATTTTGAATCTCTTCGATTACGATATCTGGATTGCTCGTAACGATATGGAGGGTAACTTTTTTATAACGTGTATGTACCATGTTAATAATTTGTGTCGAACAGAACTGAAAGATAATGGAGTATAGTGCTTTATCCCATCCAAATAAATACCCAGCAACCATCAACATCACCGCATTCATTCCTAAAATATAATTCCATGCCGGTTGGTTGGTTTTCTTAGATATCCACATAGCAATGAAATCCGTTCCCCCTCCACTCGCATTCCCACGAAGTGCAATTCCTAACGCAATTCCTTGTAAGATACCTCCAAACACGGATATCAACAAAATATCTTCCGTTACATTGATGATTGGAAGTATTTCCACAAACATACCCGTTAATACAATGACCATAATGGAATAAATGGTAAACTTCTTTCCAACGGTACGAAACCCAATATATGCAGGTATTGCATTTAAAGCATAATTGACAAGCGAATAAGATACTTGTATATGCGCATACTTTTCAAAACTTCTTTGAATCAATACTGTCAACCCAGTAAAACCTCCTGGAAAAAGACCACCAGCACCAATAAAGGTATTGATGTTGATTGCACATAAAAATGAACCTATTACTACACAAATAATCGATATAATATCACGACGACCCCATGTTTTCTTCATACTAATCCTCTTCTATGTCTTTTGGACAACAGTATTATACAACGTTTTATCTTCTATGTGTACAAAATTGTAAAGAGACTTTCTTATTTTGTAGAAATAAGAATGCTAACATTTTTACATCCTCTTAACAAAAAAATTATACTACTTTTCCTATTCCCTTCATAAACTAAGTTTGTAAAGGAGATACAACAATGAAAAAACTATTGACATTCATGCCTTACGCCCCAATTGATCAACTACCTGTTGATGAATCTGCATTTATTGAAGATGATTTGTATTTATCAGGATTTAAGAAAACATCGTATCAGTCCCTAGAATTTGATCTATGTATTGATGGTGAATTATACAACACAGAAGAAATCACCAAAGAACTAATCCTTGCGAATTTCAAAGCACCTACTTGCTTAGAAGAAGTCTTCTTATACTCTTATTTATTATGGGGTAATGAAGCTATGCGAAAACTGGAAGGTTCTTATTCCTTCACCATCCGTAAAGGAAAAACTATCCTTTCTATCAAAGATCCTATGGGAACCAAGCCTATCTTTTATATGAGTAACAAAAAAGGTATTTGGGTTTCCAATAGCATCGATACGATATTAGAATACAGCGAAGAACCTGCAGTTCTTAATAAAGATGGAATCATTGAACTGTTTGCCTTTGGACCTAGCTTAAGTGAGAGTGAAACTTTATTCAAAGATATCAAAGCTCTTCCTATGGGATCTATATTATCTCTTCGTGACCATAAAGTACAAGTAGAGCGTTATTACGATTTACCACTTTATAAACATGAAGATTCTCTAGAAGATACTATCGCAAAAGTTCATGATTTGGTACATGACTCTGTCATCAACCAAAGCAAAGATTGTAAAGCTAGTTTCTTATCCGGTGGTGTAGATAGTAGTATCATTACTTCTATTTGTACAAAAAATAATCCTGATTGGCATACGTATTCTTTAGATTATGAAGGAAATAGTGAAAACTTCAAAGGAAACATGTATCAAGTTTCCTTAGATCAAGAATACATTGATGAAATGTTAGCGTATTGTAAGAATAGCCATACCAAACTTACCATTACACAAAAGGAATTATTAGATGCATTAGATGAAGCAATGCTTGCGCGTAATATGCCTGGTATGGGAGATGTCGATTCCTCTTTATTATGGTTATGTGAACAAGTCGCAAAAGAAGAAAAAATAATTTTAAGTGGTGAGTGTGGGGATGAAGTATTCGGAGGATATCCTTGGTTTTATCGAGAAGAATTCAAAGATATTCAAACTTTCCCATGGTTACGCTACAGTGAACAACGTATCCAACTTCTAAATAAACGAATCCAAGATTTTGATTATCAAGGGTATGTAGATAAGCGCTACCTTGAAACACTGGCTATAGTGAAGTATTTGGATAGTGATAGTGAAGAAGACAAAAAAGCTCGTTTAAACACCGTACTTGTATTACACTGGTTTATGCAAACCCTTGTTACACGTCAAGTATGTGAAGGCGATAAAGCCAAGGTTAATATTCGTGCACCTTTTGCGAATGTGAAATTGTTAGAATATGTATATAATATTCCATGGTCTATGAAATTTCTAAATGATG
Organism: Amedibacillus sp. YH-ame6; assembly: GCF_053848845.1. Taxonomy (NCBI): domain Bacteria; kingdom Bacillati; phylum Bacillota; class Erysipelotrichia; order Erysipelotrichales; family Erysipelotrichaceae; genus Amedibacillus; species Amedibacillus sp. YH-ame6. The sequence goes on along the minus strand of NZ_JBSPEZ010000015.1, from coordinate 17,154 downwards.
AAGAAAAAGGAATCCTTCGTAAAGCCTTTGAAGATGAACTTCCTACAAAAGTTGCTCATCGTAAAAAGAACCCCTTCCCTAAAACACACAATCCCCTATATGCTGATTTGATTGCGGAAAAAGTAAAAGAGCGTTTTGATGATCCAAATAGTCCTCTTCATGTTCTATTTGATGATGAGAAATTAAAAGAACTAATCGATACAAAAGGAGCTTCCTATACACTTCCTTGGTATGGACAATTGATGAGTGGACCTCAATTATTATCTTATATTTATCAAATTGATCGTTGGATTTGCGAATATCATGTAACAATAGAATAAAGCCCCGAATCACTCGGAGCTTTTTTCTTCGCCTTTTAAATCTACATCTTGTATTTCTTTAAAACGTGCTAGTAATTTATTGGTTGTAATTTGTACCAATTTCATATCTTGATAACATTTTTCAAAATCATTCGATACGTTTGTATATCGTTTTTCAAATCGTTCAAATTCTTGTTGCAGTCTTTTTAAAGCGTCTTGTATTTGTAAGATATTTTCATTTCTTTGAACACCCAAATAGATAGCTTTAATCGCTGTGATATATGCCATGAGTGTTGTTGGAGAAACAAGATATACTTTTTGTTCAAATGAGTATTGAATAAGTTCAGGACATTGTCCATGAAGATAAGAGAAAATTGCTTCTGCTGGTATAAACATATACGCAAACTCTGCAGTTTCATGTTGGATGATATATTTCTCCGCAATGGTTTTGATGTGTTTTTTTACATCGGATAAAAATATAGCTTGAACTCGTTTACGTTCCTCACTTGTAATTTGGTCTTGTAAGATACGATTATAGTTTTCCAATGGGAATTTAGAATCGATACAGATCATACGCAAAGGTTCACTTGCAAATACAACCGCATCTGCGATATACCCATTGCTTAGTTTATACTGTTTCTGATAACGGCTTGTATCTACTCCCATTGCCACTTCCAACAAACTATAAAGTTCAATCTCTCCAAAAATGCCACGTGTCTTCTTATCTGTTAAAATACTTTGCAAATGCGTAATAGAAAGTGATAACTCTTTTAAATTTTGTTGACTCTCATCAAGCTTCCCCATTCTTTGTAATACTTGTGTAAATACTTTCGATGTTTGATCATATCCATGTGTCATATTTTCATTCACATCTTTTTGTATCGTATATAAATGACGTGTTGTTGTTTCGTTCAATTGTTGTAAATCCTGTTTCATCGTATTGCTCATTTGAGATTGAAACTGCATCAATACTTCATTCATGCTTCTTTGTGTTTGAAACAATGCTTCTTGCTGTCGTTTTTCACTTTCCAACAACAATTCTTTTACTTCATTTTTTTTATTTACGGAAGGACGCATCGCTATGATTAACACAATTAGCAACACTGCCACAGCCGCAATACATATATACATTACATACTCCATACCATCATTCCTCACTTGTAATAAGTATACCATGAATATCAGCGTAGGAACGAGTCTAAAATTTCTAAATATTGAGAGCACAGTGTTATTTCTCGCTTGATTGCTCGATACTCCACTGCTACCTCAACCTGTTCTCCATTTAAAAAATAAATAATCGTATGTTTTCCATTTCTTTTTATCGTATCAATTCCTCGAGCATTCAACCAAAGGCATTCCATAGTGGTTACTTTACGTGTAGGAAACATCATATCTTTTGTTCTTTCTGAAATTAAAATTGGAACTTTTTGATGAATCTGTAAACGCATTGCACATGCCTTTCTTCTACCTTCATAAGTACTTCCATTCATCACACACCATTCGTTGATAAAAGAAGTAGCTTTTATATCTTTTACAAAACATAGTGTATCATCTTGTAAAAGTTCGATTCCCATCAGTGTTTCCTTAATCATATAAATCATAGTATCACCCCTACGCAAAGGGTATCGTACATACTATGGAGATTGCAAGCAAAGTTAACAGATACGATACTTCTATCTTAAAAATCAACAAATAATTAAAAAAAGACAGTCCTAAGACCGTCTATTAGCAACATCCTCCGTCGCATCCGCCGCCACATCCAGAGCATCCCTGGTCCTGTGCCGCCATTTGTTGTTCGTAAACCAATGTATCAATCACAATACATTCAATTTCTACTTTTACATCTCTAGGTAAACGAGCTACTTCTACACAGCTTCTTGCTGGATATGGTTCTTCTAAGTAAGAACCATAAACTTCGTTTAATTGTGCGAAATCATTCATATCAGAAATGAAGATTGTTGTTTTCACGATATGACGGAAATCTAGACCCATATCATTTAAAACCGCTTGAATATTCTTCATTACTTGGTGTGTTTGTTCCTCAATTGTAGTACCAACGATTTCTCCTGTTTCTGGTGAGAAAGGAACTTGTCCTGAAAGGTACACGAAGTCTCCTAATTTTACTGCTGGTGAATAAGGCCCGATTGCCTTAGGTGCGTTTTCTGGTTTGATTGCTTTTAAAAATACGTTCATAATATGACCTCCTAGTCTAATTCATCATCCACTAAGGATAAGATTTGCAATTCTATTTTGGATGCCATTCCATCCTTGGTATCCAACACTTTGATTTCAAAGTTTTCAAATTCTATTTCTCGGCCCTTACGAACCTTACGATGGTTATTTAATTCATTTACCCAAGCACTAAAGTTTCTTGCTTTGGTAACTGGTGCATCTTGATCATCTACATATGTATCGAAGAACTCCACAAGATTCACTTTTCCATCGATGGTAAAGGTATGATGTCCAATCTCTACAACGTGATTTGGTAACGTATCGTATTCATCATAGATTTCTCCTACCAATTCTTCCAATACATCCTCTAATGTCACAATACCAACAAATACATGAGAATTATTACTTTCAATAACAATTGCCATATGTTCCCTACTCTTTTGAATATCCTCTAATACATCTGGTAGATATTTACGTTGAGAGACAAAGGTTGGTGCTTGCATCATATCCGCAATGACGATTTCCCTATCTTCCAATAAGGCATCTAGCACATCGCGTACTCTTAGGATTCCCACTACTTCTGTAGTTTCATAAGAAATTACTGGTAATCGTGATAATTTATGCTCTTTAAGTACCGCTTTTAGTTGATCCATAGTCGCATTATCATAAAGAAATACAACTTTATCTTTTGGCACCATGATATCGTGTACATTTTTATCATCAAACTCAATGACACTTTCAATAAGTTCACGTTCTTCTTGCTCAAGAACACCCTCTTGTTCAATTGTCGAAACAATTTCCAATAGTTCATCCTCAGTTGCTGTTACATTTTCTATGTTCATTTTCTTTTCAAAATAATCTTCTATTTTTTCTACCACGAATGTAATAGGTCTAAAAACAGTGACTAGAAAAGATAATGGCTTTGCCATAAACAACGCTACAGACTCAGATTTTGCCTTGGCAACAATCTTTGGTGTAACTTCTCCAAATGTTAATATCATAATTGTCATCATTGCAGTCGCCAAAGCCACACCCGCATCTCCAAACAGTTTCGTAAACAAATCTGTCGCGATGGATGTCGCTAAAATATTCACAACATTATTCCCGATAAGAATTGTTGTGATTGCAGCTGTAAAATTTTTTGATATGTTGTAAGCTTTTTTTGCTCGTTTATCACCATTTTTTGCCATCTGTTTTAAACGAATCATATTCACTGATGAATATGCCGTTTCTGTCGATGAGAATAAAGCTGATAAAGCAATTAGCACCAATAATACAATCATAAGCACTATATGCGGACCTTCCAAGTATAACCACTCCCTAATATACATATGATACATCATGCGTTCCACAGACAGTAAAGAAAGACCTTTACTAAGTCATTATTATAAACGAAAATAAATATTTTTCAATCAAAAAGACCACATTGTCACACTCTTTGTCATTTTACTTTCTACATTTCCAAAAATTCACAGTCTCATAATTGCGTATAAATACCACTCTTACGCTCACAATAATGTCAGGAGGTAAGAAAAATGAAAAAAGAAAAAAACACAAAAAAATGTCGTTTCGTAGCAGCTCGTCGTAACTCAGATGGAACATTGAGTGAGTTTAAAGACAACAACGGAAAAACCTACGATTACGAGCAAGCTCTAGAAGCAGTAGAAAGTGGCATGATTGAAAATGCTATTCCATTTACTGGACGTGATGGAGCTCGCCACATTCGTGGTATGAACGATGGAAACGAAAAAACAAACCTTAGCAAATTAAAAGAATTCTAATGGAATTCAAAAGAAAGAACATGTGATCAGCTCACATGTTCTTTTATTTCTTGTACTTCATATTGATACACAAGGCAATATTTTTTAATTTGTCGTAGTACATGATACAACACAAGGATCCCTAAGATACTATTGGAAAGTAAAATAATACCTCCCATCCACTTGATATTGGTAATCACTGGTTGTAAACTACCCGCTGATAAACTACAAAAGGCAAACCCACAACACGCAAGTACTTCTATCACCAAAATCAGTAAGCATATGGTAAAGCTTCGTTTTGTTTCTAATATCCCAAAACTAATTACTACCAACACAATACAAATCACATCCAAAACACCAAGGTTAGACACAATACACTCTATGATATTGGGAAGATGAAAAGAGGCAATCGATATAACGTCCACAATCATCCTTGATATAAATGTCCATTCTATATAAGGTTTTTCTAACAATTCATACAAAGAATCATACGTACTTAGAAAGGATAATTGTGCACCTAACAACAAATATGGAAGAATTAACAACAGAGCACTTAACAATGTGAGTACAAGTAGAAGATGGTAACGTTTTTCACGTGTATCCACAAATTTATCAAAATATGGGATCATACTTCTAGCCAGTCTTCCCCTTTGATAACTTCCACATCAGAAAGACCTGGATAATCTAGTTGCCGTAATACTTCATAAATGATGATGGCAGCACAATTGCTTAAGTTTAAGCTACGAGCATTTGCTACCATAGGCAAACGCATACAATGATCCAAATCATCTGCTAAGATAGATTTAGGAATTCCAGTACTCTCTTTTCCACATACAACATAAATATCACCATCACATGCGGAAAAATCCATTTGTGAAGGAGCTTTTTTCCCATAACGTGTCATATAGAAATAGTGTTCGCTAGGATTCTTTGATGTAAAATCTTCCCAATTTTCATATACTTGATAATCCAAATCTTTTACATAGTCCATACCCGCTCTGCGAAGATGTTGTTCATCCAATGAAAATCCTAGCGGTTTAATCAAATGCATTTTGGTATTGGTAGCCATACATGTACGCATCATATTTCCTGTATTCTGAGGAATTTCTGGTTCAAATAGTACTAAGTGAATCATATTATTTACCTTCTTTCATATACGCAACAAGTTGTGCGATTGCTCTTCCTCGATGCGATACTTCATTTTTTTGATCCTCACTAACGTTGGCTAGTGTTGTTTGAAATGGAGGATAATAGAAGATTGGATCATATCCAAACCCTTTACTACCTTCGATATGGTCATATACAAGTCCTTCTACAACTCCCTTGCAAACAAAATGAGTTCCATCTTCTTTCACATAGGCAATGGCACATATAAACTGACATCCTTTATCTTTTGCATCTTTACAAGTATCAATGATATATTGATTCTTTACATCATAAGAAGTATCCTTACCCATAAAACGCGCTGAATATACACCAGGTTCTCCATTCATTGCATTCACCGCAAGACCACTATCATCCGCAATGACTTCAATACCCAACAACTCATGGATAGCTTGTGCCTTGATAAGTGCATTCTCTTCAAAGGTAGTTCCCGTTTCTTCAATATCAATTTCTTCTTCTAAATCAAGAAGACTTTTCACATGATAACCTAATGGACGTAACATGGCTTGAAACTCTTCTACTTTATGTGCGTTACTTGTCGCTAACATAATTTCTTTCATCTTATAATATCTCCTTTATCATGGATAGTTTATCATCGATAAACCACTGTCTTGGTAAACTCTGTTCTTTATTATACAACACAAGTTGAAATCCGCAAGTATCCAAATATGCAATGTCCACAACTCCATAACGAAACAATGTATTTTGATCTCCAACCCCTTGTTCAATCATAAATCTTAATATTTCTTTCTTCTTCTCAAGAGATACACTTCCCTTTGTAAAACGATGTGGTTTCTGTTTAAAACGTGGATAATAATAAGTCAACAAAAGTGCATCTACAACTTGTTCATCTACGTGCTTTAAAACTTCATAAAAACATTGAAATAAAGCATATGGTTGATATGGTCTAGGAAGTTTATCATACTCTTCTCCAAGCTTCATAAATAAACAAAAAGCACTATCGTACCATCCCTCTTTTAAAATCACCGCAATCATCCTTCGACAAACGCCACTGTTCCAAAACTTTTCTACTGCCTCTCCACAAGTATGTATACGACGCATTTCATCCTCTGTTAACCAATAGGTACTCGTCACATCATAAGGGGCTTGCATATGAAATGAAAATGCATGTTCTTCTCTTTGTGTTCGAAGTAAAGTTCCCTTTAGTAATTTCAAAATACCCAACTGTAACTCACTTGCTTGTAAAGAAAACAATTGATCAAAAGAAGCATGAAAACTATCATAATTCTCAAAAGGAAGACCTGCAATCAAATCCACGTGCATGGTACAATTCGCATCGCGTAATTGTGCAATGACTTCTTGAAGTCGTTCATTATTTTGAATTCGTCCTACAGAAGATAACGTCTTCTTATTAAAGGATTGTACACCAATCTCAAAACGAAATCTTTTCTTATCTGCCTCATTCACAAAAAAATCCAACAAATCTGGACTCAACGTTTCCGCAACAATTTCAAATTGGAAGATTTGATGAACACAATGTTCATTCATATAACGAGCAATTTGTAATGCTCGTTTAGGATCTGCATTAAAAGTACGATCTAAAAGCTTTACTTGTCGCACATCACTTTTTTCAATTTTCCTTAATAACTTCATCACATATTCCAAAGAAAACATACGTACATCACGATCAGCAGAACTTAAACAGTATGTACATCCATATGGACACCCTCTGCTTGTTTCTAGATACAAATAGCGATTTCCCATATCCATATGATCCATCTCTAAGAAATATGGGTCCTCTTGTTGTTCTAGATAGGACAATGCAGTTTTTCGATATTCTTTGTTAGGAAATGCTTTCGTATACATTCCACGCACTTCATAAGGCATATCTTCATCCAACATGGAAACATATTCCCAAACACTTTGTTCTCCTTCTCCAATACTAATCGCATCGACCCCTTTATCCACTAAATCGTATGATTCATAACTTACTTCTGGTCCCCCGATGATAATATGTAACTTTGAATCTCTCTTTTTTAAAGATTCAATGATTTCCAAAGTCAAATCAATATTCCAAATATAACAGCTAAAACAAACTACTTGATATTGCCCATTAAGTATTTCATCTACAATTCTAGAAACCTGATCTTTAATGGTATACTCTTTTAAAGTTACATTGGATGTATCTGGACAACAGGTATAAATCCAACGCAAGGCTAAGTTTTTATGTATATATTTTGCATTACACGTTGTTAATAATGTTTTTCTCACAAGTTCACCTTCTTATTCTTTAATATTTTACCAAATTTATAGGAAATATGCTATGATAGAAACGGTGATTACATGAATATACATACGTTTATGGATAATCTTTTTTATAATCCAGATATAAAAATCGAAGATATGAAAAAAGGTCTGACAAATCAGAACTTTTCTTTAGATATAAATGGAGAGCGTTTCGTTCTTCGTACGCCTCGTTATGATAGCGAAAACATTGTCCATCGTCATCATGAAACGTTGGCACTAGAAGCAATCAAAGACGAAGATATCGATGTGGAAACAATCTATTATGATGAAGACAGTGGCTATAAAGTTACTCGTTATATAGAAAATGCATTGGATTATGCACAATATCAAGGCGAAGATAAAATAGAGCGTACAGCATTGCTTATGAAGAAGTTTCATTCCATCAACAAAAAAATCAACATAGCGTTTGATCCAAAGAAACGTTATGAACACTATCGTAGTTTTGTGACTTCCCCACTCTATCAGCTAACTTCATATGAAGATATATTTCAACACATCCAAGAAAACAGTGAACATATATGCTTATGTCATAATGATTGGGTAGAAGGAAACATTCTATTTGATAAAGAAAAAACTTATCTCATTGATTATGAATATGCCGCAGATAATGATCCTTTATTTGATGTGATGTCTTTTATTACAGAGAATCAGATTGTTGATGAAACATTAAGAGAGCGATTCTATCGGGTCTACTTTGATGAAATCACTCCTGAAATACGAAGAGAATTGTTCATATGGGAAAATGTCCATAATTTATTATGGTGCATGTGGGCAATGATGATGTGGGAACATCGTCATGAGGATATTTATCAAAGTATCGCAAAAGATAAATACGAAGCATTACAACATAGTTATCAAGCATGGATTCAATGGAATAAATAATAGCATGGAAGAATGTCTCGAACGTTCTTCCTTTTTTAGTATACAAAACGTCATCCTACTCCATGAATAGAATGACGTTTTTATGTACTATTTAACGAACAGAGTCGCCTTCTTGAATGCGATAAATTTCTGGCATCTTTGGTTTTGTCTTACCTTCAATGATGGCAAATATAGTTGCACATACATATTCTGCATATGCGTTATAATCAAACGCAAGACTTGTCAGAGTTGGGGACATCACACGTGTAATCGCATGTCCTCCAAAGCTCATAACGGAAGTATTTTGAGGGACTGCGATATGATATTCTTTTAAATACTTATTCAATGGAATTGCCATTTCATCACGTTCTAATAAAAGAACATCAATTTTTTCTTCAAACACTTCTTTTAATTTCTCATATATATCCAAGTAACTTCCATCGCACATTCTCGTTGCGAAATCCAATGGTTGTTTCTTTTCATGATATACTTTTTTGATTCCTTCGTAATGTTCAGAGGATAAAGTTTCATCCGCCCCAAGGTAACGTACTACAAGATGACGCATCTTCATCAAGTATTCACCTAATACTTCTCCAGCTTCTACTTCGTTTACCGCAAGTGATGTAATATCCGATTTTCTTTGATTCAAGAATACACAAACGATATTGGCCTCTTTTAATTGTTTTGCCAAACTAGAAGGATTTGCACAACTTTCAATGATGACCGCATGCACTTGTTGTTTGATCATAGCTTCTACATATCTTTCTTCTAAAGGAGCATTTCCTTCTCCTACATAGACAGAAAACAAACAATGACTTTCATGACTTACTTCTTGAATCGCTTTAATCATTTTTCTTGATCTGGGATTTGTTACATCCTTGGTAAGGATACCAAAAACATAATCTTTCTTTTCACGAATGATTGGCTCTTTTACTTTTGGTGCTCTTGGCAATTTCTTCTTTTCTACTACTTTTTCAGTTTTCAAAGGCAGTTCTGTTGCTTTTTTAGAAGTTTTTGCATGAGTTCCTGTTGAAATTTTATCTTTTACTTTTGATAATGTAGCACTAGATTTCTCAATAGAACCTTTCAACTTTCCAGGGATATCCGCTTTTGAAACATTCTTTTTGATAGATTCACCAGAACTTGCTAGTTTGGCTTTTGTTCCTTCCATCATTTCTCCTGTCTTCTTTACGGCTCCTTTTAGTTTCTTTGAAAAATCTTCTTTCGCTGATGTTTTATCTTTCGTTTTTTCTTCGATGATTTCTTTTACATCTTCCACCACTTCTTTTGTTTCCACTTCAATATCTTCAATGGCACATTCTAATTTTTCAAGAGCTTCTTTGATTTTTCTTTCAATATCTGCTCGTACTTTTTCATTGTTCAAAAAGCGTTTTACACTTGTCGTAGATACACTTGCCGTTTTTGCTAATTCTGTAATGGTAATTTTCTTCATAGTAATCCCTCACAATTCGTCATGTTCATTTTATACTATTTTGTGGTATTTTTAAAGTTATTTAAGTATTCTTTATCTCCATTGTGTTCCATAAGTCCTTCTAATATACGTGTTACTCCATGTTCCACATTAGATGCCGTTATATAATTTGCTTTTTCCTTGATACAATCAATTGCATTCTCTACTGCAAATCCATAATGGAATGTTTCAATCATATTCAAATCATTTAAGCTATCCCCAAAGACAACCACTTCATCCATGGCGATACCATGCATTTCGCAATAGTTTTTTAAGGCAAGTCCTTTTTGCGCTTTATGATATGTAATCTCCACATTATCTGCGACTGAATTTGTAACATCTATACCCGCTATGCAAGATAGTGCTTCACGTACTTCTTTTTGAATTTGCGCGGTTGTTGAAAATAGTTCAATCTTATAAACAATAGGTTTACTTTGTAAATAAGCATCTACATCATCTACAATAACATCAAACTTCGCAAAGTTTCCTTTTTCCATAATATTTCTTGCTTCTTCTTCTGTAAAATTATTACGCATTAGATGTGCAAGGGCTACTTTTTCTCCACGTTTTGCATCCGTCGTGATAATACCCTTTTTCCCATACATATGAAAACATACATCTTTTTCTATCAACATTGTCATCACTTGTGACAAAATATCTTGTGGAATTGGAATTTCTTGAACCATTTCTCTTTCTTCATTTAAAATGACGGCTCCATTTAAACATATATATTCGCAAGTAATTCCAAATTGTTCTACTAGATCCTTTGCATTTGTCCAATTTCTTCCTGTCGCAATCATGAACTGAAATCCTCTTTTTTGAAACTCTATGATGATTTTTGAGTCATGTTCATCTAATTCATGTGTTGCATTAAACAATGTTCCATCTAAATCACTAACTGCTAATTTTATCATTTTACTTACCTCACATTTTAAACATACCACATTATTTTAACATTCCAAGTCATTTATGCCTAGTTAATCTTTCCTGAATTCTTATAAACGAAGATTTTAAATACTACATTACATAAAAAAACTGATCAAATATGACCAGTTATTTTGTACAATCATGACTTCCGCAGTTATATTCACCTTCATGATGGTGATTACACATACCACTTGGATCATCTTTCAAACTACCATCAAGGATGCTTAAAATAATGTCTTTTATGTTTCCTTTCGCTCCAGATATCAAAGCGATATTGGAAGCTGTCAGGGCATCTCTTGCGCCTTGTCCAATACCTCCACATACTAAGACATCCACTTGATACTCTTTTAAGAACCCAACAAGAGCACCATGTCCTTTTCCATCCGTAGGAATTATGTTTTCTTGTGCTACTCCATCAATGACATCTACCATCATAAATGATGGTGTCTTTCCGAAGTGTTGAAAAACTTGGTTGTTTTCAAATGTAATCGCATATTTCATAGTTTGTTACTCTCCATAATACGCATCATCTAATGTGATTTTGAATTGTGCTAGGAAGGCTGTGATATCTTCTTTTACAGTGTTGGCTTTTACAAACTTGATGTTTTGACGTGCCCAAGTTTTTTGTGCAATCTGTGCACTTGGTACCCCTAGTTTTTCAACGGTTGCTTTTTCTACAGCCTTTGTAACAGAAGTATCATCTCCAATCGCTGTTTCATTCGCAAACTTTTTCGCAGTTTCTAAGTATGTTGCTACTTTTTCTTCACTGCCTTTTTTCACAAATAAAGCTGCCTGTGGATATCCTTCTTTTGTTGTATTGTTTTTTGCTTTATATTCTTTTTGTAAATCTTTTAGTACTTTTAGTTCCATGCCTTTTTCTTTTGCTTTCGCAATGGTTGCGGTTGCAGCAGGTTCTGCCAACAAACCAACATTCGCTTTTCCTGATAACAACTGTGCTTGTACATCATTCACAGAATTAAAGTATGTGATGGATGGTGTAATTGTTGTTAAATCCAAACTATTCATCAATACTTTCTGTGGTACAGCAGCTTCTCCGAATGCAGCAAATACGCCTTCTGTAGTAAGTGCACTTTCATCCGTTCCTATTACATACAGATTTCCCCATGTTACTACGCTATCTAAAACATATTCACTTTTTCCAGTAGAAATCAATTTTGAACCAAGATTAATTGGCGCAATGATGATATCATATCCATCTTTCTTATTGAATTCTGCAGATAAGGTGTCACTACCATCAACGGTGTCAATGGTAACGTTTTTATCTTCATATAAACCTAATAAAGATAAAGAAGTAGCTCCCATAGGAACGATGGCTTTGATTGGCTCTTCTTTTTTTGTTTCTGTAGTAGAGCAAGCCACCATAGTAAATGCAAGTGTTGATACAAGTAAAGCTTTTAGTAATTTCATAGACGTTTCTCCTTCACTTCCTCAGACAATATCGCAAGAAATTCCTCTACAGTCACTGTCTGTGATTCTTTGCTTTGTGCGCGACGAATGGTTACAGTACCTTGTTCTTGTTCACCATCTCCGATTACAAGCTGATAAGGAATTTTTGCAAGCTGAGCTTCGCGTATACGATACCCTAATTTTTCATTTCTTGCATCTAATTTGCTTCTATATCCATTCGCTAAAATTAGCGCATTGATTTTTTCTGCATATTCCACATGTTTTTCGTGGTGTACTGGAACGACCATGACTTGTTGAGGAGCCAACCATGTTGGGAAGTGTCCTGCATAATGTTCAATCAAGATACCGATGAAACGTTCAATAGAACCAAAGATAACACGATGTAACATAACTGGACGTACCTTTGTACCATCACTTTCTACATATGTTAAATCAAATCGTTCTGGAAGGTTCATATCCAATTGAATTGTTCCACATTGCCATTCTCTTCCTAATGAATCTTTGATATGGAAATCTAGTTTAGGACCATAGAATGCTCCATCTCCTGGATTTACCTTATATGTTTTACCCGCATGTTCACATGCTGCTGCTAAAGCTGCTTCACTCTTTTCCCAGATTTCTAAATCTCCAATATATTTCTTTTCTGGTCTAGTTGATAACTCAATACGATATGTTAATCCAAAGATTGCATATACACGATCAATAAATTGAATCAAAGACATTACTTCTTCTTCAATTTGTTGAGGACGCATAAAGATATGAGCATCATCTTGTGTAAATGTACGTACACGGAACAAGCCATTTAAAGCCCCACTAGCCTCGTGACGATGTACTTGGCCTAATTCCCCTACTCTTAGAGGTAAATCCTTGTAAGAGTGTAAACCAGCCTTATATGCTAACAATGCACCTGGACAGTTCATAGGTTTAATCGCAAAATCACGATCATCTACTTTAGTTGTATACATATTTTCCTGATAATTATCCCAGTGACCACTTACTTCCCATAATTCTCTACTCATCATAATTGGAGTTTTAATAAACTGATAGTTTTCTTTTGTATGTTCTTCATACCAGAAGTTTTCCAATTGATTACGGATAATCATTCCATTTGGTAAGAAAAATGGCATTCCTGGAGCATATTCACTCATTGTAAAGATATCAAGTTCTCTACCAAGTTTTTTATGATCACGTTTCTTTGCTTCTTCTAATAAATTTAAATGTTCTTCCAATTCTTCTGCAGTTGGAAAACAAACTCCATAAATACGTTGTAAAACTTTATTGTCACTGTCACCTTTCCAATATGCTCCAGAATGTTTCAACAGTTTAAAGTTCTTCAACTCTTTTACTGTTTCCACATGAGGTCCTCTACATAAATCAATGAATTCCCCTTGTTGGTAACAAGTAATTGTGCCATCTTCCAAACCACTGATCAAATCGATTTTATACAAATCGTCTTTGAACATTTCTAATGCTTCTTCTTTGCTTATTTCTTTGCGAGTGATGCGTTTTCCATCTTTCGCAATCTTCTTCATTTCTTTTTCGATTTTAGGCAAATCATCATCTTTGATTACTTCATCTCCTAAATCAATATCGTAATAAAACCCTTCACTTACTACAGGCCCAACCCAAAATAACGCATTTGGATATAAACGTTTTACAGCCTGTGCCATCATATGAGCACAAGAATGGTTTAATACACTTAACTCTGCATGTTCTTTAATGTCGATCATCATCGTATCCTCCTTGACATATAAAAAAGACTGACACTCAAAGGACGTCAGTCTTATACGCGGTACCACCTTTGTTCATATTCAAACGAATATGCCCTCTTACCTTTAACGCTAGTTACGCGGCACACCTTTTCAGGGGCAACTCCAAGGGAGTAAACATATCGTTTTATCAAAGAACTTTCACCAACCGTTCTTCTCTCTACATCAAAACCATACATCCATGTCCTTATCTTTGTATTTATATGCTTATTTTATACAACATTCTATTGCTAATGTCAATCCTAACGAACTATTTCTTACATATCGTCAATTTTTTTCCATTTATTTCCTTTCTATAATCTCGTAATGAAATACTGTAATTCGTATCATTTTCTAAAGATAGTTATGCTAGAATACAGGCATGTGTTTGCAGCACAAGAAAGGGGTGTATTATGAGAAGAACTTATGGATATGTCCGGGTATCAAGTCAAGATCAAAATGAGGCCAGACAATATATTGAACTTATTGAACAAGGGATTCCGAAAAATTGTATTTATATGGATAAATTAAGCGGAAAAGATTTCAATCGTCCTGCGTATCATAAACTCGTATATAAGAAATTAAAACCTGGTGATCTTCTTGTTATTAAGAGTATCGATCGTTTAGGAAGAAATTATAATGAAATCCTGCTGGAATGGAAATTCATCACAAAAGAGAAAAACGTAGATATCAAAATTATTGACATGCCTTTACTAGATACCGATCAGAAAAAGGATTTAATAGGTACTTTGATTGGTGACATTGTACTTCAGTTGCTCTCTTTTGTCGCAGAGAATGAACGTGTAAACATACGACAACGGCAAGCTGAAGGAATACGAGCCGCAAAATTAAGAGGAGTTCGTTTTGGTAGACCAAAACTAGAATTACCAAAAGAATTCGAAGAAATCATGTTTCTGTGGGAAAAAGGAGAATTACTTAGCAAAGAAGCGATTGCTATTTCAGGATTAAAATATTCTACTTTCTACAAAAAAGCAAAAGAGCATAAGCAGAGAAAAAGCGGTTCATAAACCGCTTTTTTTACCAGCTTCCGCCGCCTCCGCCACCGAAGCCTCCACCAGAGAAACCTCCGCCGCCAAAGCCTCCACCACCAAAGCTTCCTCCACCAATCCCCTTGCCTCCAGTAGGCGTAGGAATATGAGAGGCTGCAGTAGAAATACTATGGAAACAATAATGGAAATGATTCCACCATAATACTGTTGTAAATAAATTGCCATTATACCCCACATACCAATCAGGAGCAATCACCGCAATACTTTCAAACTTCTTCACCCATGTATCAGAAATACCCAATACATATGCGTATGGAAGGATGTTATAAAAGGCAGTTGGATTTTCTTTCACAAGTAATTCCAAACGATCCTTTTCACAGTTCAAGATAAAATCTTTCAATCCAAGAATCTGTCCTAACCATTTATTCCCTTGAGGAGTACGCTTGTCCATAAACATCATAATGATGATCAACAATACACTTACAATACTACTCATCACAATTCCAATCCAAGATACTTCACAAATATATTGCATGAATATATTAACTCCGATAAGAATAGCATTTAACACAAGGCATCCTACACTTGATAATAAGAAGACAGAGTTTTTCATAGAATAACGTAAACGCATAATAAATATCCATGGAATACAACTCACTCCCAATAAAACAGAAGGTATTAAATATACAAAATAAATCTGGAATAACCCATAGATTTCTCTTGCGGCCAAAGTAACTGATAATAAACCTGGCAACATAATAAAGAAAATCATGATTATTTGTAGAACGATTGAATTGTTGTTATAAATACGACGTTTCTTACTAGAGTGGAAATAATTCGTTAACATTGATTTTGAAGATTGTAACGCTTCTCCTACTTTCAAACCAGTCATTTCACTTTCACTAACGATTGTATTTTTCTTAAAAATAGCATCAAAGAATTTACGTTCATAAGCTTTGCTGTTTTCTTTATCCATTTCTTTTAATTTCTCTAATTTAAAGCTTCCTTCAACATCATGTATCTTCAGGAACCCACGATTTGCCCAATCAATAACCAAAGAAATCATGTCCTTGTTTTGTGCAGTATCATCTATGATATAGCCAACCTCCGCACTATTCAAACCATCTGGTGCTTTAAATTCAACAGTCACAATAATTTCATCATCTTTACCAAACTTCATAAACAACAAGAACGCAAGCAACAAAATAACCCCGGCAACAATTGCACAGATTACGGTGTAATCTTTCATTTCAGGAAATGTAAAATAATCTGTTCCTAGGTTTACTCGAATAGTCGCAAACTCATTATTATAAAGTGGGTTTGTAATGGATCCACGTATCGTTGTACCATCAACCTCATAGCTTAACGTATCTCCATTTTCTCCATAAGCTCCAGTAGAAGTGAAAACTTCATTTTTATCGAATTCTTTGGGCATACGAATTTCATAGCTAAAATCTTTTACTTGTGTATCAAAATTACCAATCAAATTCCAATACAATGTTTGTGCTTTATTATCTAATCTTAAATCTCTAGTTTGAATGGTATAGGAAATCGTATAATCCTGTTTCCCTATGATAGTAACATCTCCATCTCCAAGTTTTACAATTACAGAGTCCTTATTCCCTTCTATCTCGCAAGTAGTAGAACACTCGATATTAGAAACAGGAAAGAAGTAATTCATCGTCTTAACTTCTCCACCTTCAGAAAACTGCATGCGATAAGTATTGGGAATGTTGCGATAAAACCCATGTCGATAATCCGTAAAATCCATCTGATAGGTTTCTACTATATCAATAGATCCATCTTCATGAACATCCATGACAATGTTTGCTTGATCAATAATGAATGCCTCTTGAGCAGATACAGGTAGTATGGAAAACAAACACAATCCCAACGAGACAAGTAAACAACGTATAATTTTCTTCATAATTTCCTCCATTCCTCCGCGCTTCGCACGCGGGCACAAATATTTTATGAAACTACTACAATTCCAAGTGCTGTTATGCTACCATATAAGAGAGGTAGTATACTACAGAGCACGTGGAG